>JBIISH010000101.1:0-6189 GCA_044341115.1 Candidatus Nanopelagicales bacterium | reverse complement strand
CTTGAACGAGGCATGATCCATGGATACGAGATGGCCTTCTTTCCATTCGAAAGCAATGACGTTGGAATTAGTGGCGCCCTTGCCAAAGGTGATGTGTATAAGCCGTCTATCGATGGTGTATTTCTCTACCTTCAAATTGATGATATTGACGCCACAATAAGTAGGGCAGTCAATCTTGGTTCTGAGGTTCTACTAGAGAAGGCTGAGGCGGAATCTTGTTTCGTGGCAGAGATAAAGGATTCTGAGGGGAATCGGATTTGTCTAAAGCAAGACTTCTAGCGAGATAAGTGTTTGAGCTTATCCGGCATACAGGGCGACTCCTCTTTAAATTCCTCATATTGTAGATTTTTTATATGGCAGCTGTTGTAAAGAAGATTGACTTTGCCTCGGAGTTGGCTATAGGAAAACCAAATTCGCTGGGTAACACACTTAAAGTTGTAAAAGTAGTCGAATCGGATCCAAAGCTATTTCCCCAACTCTTGAAGCTGCTACTCCATGAAGATTCCATCGTTGCCATGAGAGCCATGAATGCTACAAAGCGTCTAGTGCGGGCAGATAAAGATTTCTTTGATCCTCAAAAGGAATCTCTGGTGAAGATTTACGCTAAGAGTAAGCACAATGTAGTCAGACTTGGATTAACAACTTTGTACTTCGATTTCATCAAAGAGTTCTCACCCCCTGAGCTAAAGAGCATCAAGGCCTTAACCCTGAAGTGGATTGGAGAGAGTGAAGATTGGATGATTCTTGTTCAAGGACTAAAGCTTCTTGAAAAATTAGCCAAGATTGATTCCAAGATTCAGCCAGAGCTAATCAAAGTAGCAAAAACTCTTCAGGAGGATCCAAGAAAGGCTGTTTCAACTAAAGCCAAGAAAGTTTTATCGTGTCTTTAGCCAATTCCGGCTTATGTGGCTATTTTTCTTATAGTTGAACGAGGTGGGACAAAAATCCGCACAGTTCGTGGATGTAAAGGACGACAAGACCAAATAAACGGGATGACTATTTCTTTACCCCTTTGGGAGTGAACTTGGTAACGAAGAAATCGTAAGCACCTGTCGGGGTATTACCATCAAGCCCGCCGTTGGTGGAGCCTGCGACGAAGACGTCCCCGATGGAATCTGTTGCAACGCCGTTGCCATACGTTTCTCGACCAGCCACACCCATCTGACGGGTGAATTGTTTTACCCCACGGGGACTGTATTTGGTGACGAAGAAATCGTGGAGACCGGTCAGAGTATTACCATCAAGCCCGCCGTTGGTGGAGCCTGCGATGAAGACGTCGCCGATTGAATCTGTCGCTACTTCGTTTCCAGCAGTTATCGCACCAACCGCGCCCATCTGGCGGGTGAATTGCTTGACCCCGTTGGGATCATATTTAGTGACAAAGGAATCTCTGGTACCTGTCCGAGCATTGCCATCAAGTGAGCCCTCTGTATAGCCAACAGTGAAGATATCCCCAGCGTCATCGGTCGTGACAGCGGTACCGACGGTTGCCGCACCAACCGCGCCTAATTGGCGGGTGAATTGCTTGACCCCATTGTTGTCATATTTGGCAACAAAGAAATCCTTTGACCCCGAAAGGGTATTACCGTCAAGTGAGCCCTCTGTATAGCCTGCGACGATCACATTCCCCTTGGCATCAGTTGTGACACCGTAGCCTCGTGTTTCCTTATCAGCCACACCTAATAGACGGGTGAATTGCTTGACACCGTCGCTGTTGTATTTGCTAAAAAAGGAATCAACTGTTCCAGTCATGGAATATCCATCCAGTGCACCGGTGGTATAGCCCGCGACGAAAAAGTTGCCATTAGCGTCAACCGCAAGCGCTATGCCGATCTTTTTTTCTCCATCCACACCCAACTGACGCGTGAATTGCTTGACCCCATTTTTGTCATATTTGGTGATGAAGACCTCGTGGGTACTATCCGTTTGCTTGGTATTTCCGAATAACCCACCGGTTGTATACCCTGAAATGTAAACATTGTCGTTGGCATCGGTGGTAACTGCGGTTGCGACGGTATCGCTATCCGCCACCCCCAGTTGCTTGGTGTAGAGCTTCACGCCATCGCTGTTGTATTTGGTTAGGTAGAAATCATAAATACCGGTCAAGGAATTACCATCTAGTCCGCCCTTTGTAGAGCCTGTGACGTAGACATTGCCTCTACTATCGGTTGCAACAGCGTTACCAAAGGTTACTTGATTGGCTGAACCCAGTTGCTTGGTTCCAGCCCACGCAGAAGTCGGCTCCGACTTACCCACAGATGAGATTAAGTCAACTCTAAATCCAACTCCGGGACCTGCTGAAAACTTGGGAGTTCCTGCATTGCCTGGAAGATATTTCCAAGGCTTCGGCAGTGGATCTTGATCTTCTAATTTGAGAAACTTCTTAAACAGTCCATTTTTGCCGAGAACTTTTGAGCACGAAATTCCATAGGCTTGAATTTGATACTTTCCCTGAGGAAATTCGTTACCAGCAATGATGTGATTTTTACTTACCGTATATTTCCCGCACGAAGGTAGCTGTGGGCTAGCAGCGTGAGCTTGCACTGGAATCAAGCACAGCACGAGAACTGCAGCTACTGATGATTTCGCGAGGCGAGACGTTTTCACCTTGGAACGTTATCACTTGACTTCGAATGAGTATTGGCTTTAATGATTATTGGCTTTAACGCGATCGTTGCCGGAACCGTCTCATCGAGCAGCAGCACGGCCAGGCGCCGAGTGAAGCGCGGCGGCTGAGCCACGTGCTGGTTTCTAGCGGTAGTTGTCGAACTGAACCGCAAAGTCCAGATCGGCGCCCTTCACCAGGGCGATCACCTCTTGCAGGTCATCGCGGCTTTTGCTCGAGACCCGCAGTTCCTCGCCCATGACCTGGGTCTTGATGCTCTTGGGGCCTTCATCGCGGATGAGCTTGCCGATCTTCTTGGCCTGCTCCTGGCTGATGCCAGCCTTGAAGGTGCCATTGATCTTGTATTCCTTGCCTGATGAGCGGGGCTCACCTGCCTCGAAGGATTTAAGGCTGAGGCCTCGCTTGACCAATTTCTCCTGGAACACGTCGAGGGCGGCCTTGGCGCGCTCCTCGGTGCCCGAGGTGATCTCGACCCCGAGTTCACCCTTCCACTCGATGGTGGTCCCGGTGTTCTTGAAGTCGAAGCGCTGGGTCAGCTCTTTGGCCGCCTGATTGAGAGCGTTGTCGGCCTCCTGGTGATCCACCTTGGAGACGATGTCGAAACTGCTATCAGCCATGTTGAGTCCTCCTGCGCAAAAAACTACGGTCCCGGGTGAGTTTGTGCCCGGGACCGCAGTCTAGCTATTGACGTGTTCTCGCCATCAGGTGCGAAGCTTGTAATCCTCAAGAAGTCGCCGCCCGATGATCACCCGCTGAATATCGGCCGTGCCTTCACCAATGAGCAGCATGGGGGCTTCGCGGTAGAGGCGCTCGATCTCGTACTCCTTGCTATAGCCGTAGCCGCCGTGGATGCGGAAGGAATCCTCAACCACCTCTTTGCAGTATTCGCTGGCGAGGTACTTGGCCATGCCGGACTCCAGGTCATTGCGCTCACCAGAATCCTTGCGACGGGCGGCCATCACCATCATCTGGTGCGCGGCCTCGACCTTGGTGGCCATATCTGCAAGGCGGAAACTCACCGCCTGATGCTCGCTGATCGGTTTGCCGAAAGCGACCCGTTGCTGCGCGTATTCGATTCCGAGTTCAAATGCCCGAATGCTCACACCGCACGCTCTCGCTGCGACGTTTACGCGGCCCACTTCAACGCCGTCCATCATTTGGTAAAAGCCCTTGCCGGTAACCCCGCCGAGCAGATCATCATCGTTAAGGCGCAGGCCCGTCATGATCATCTCGGTGGTATCGACGCCTTTGTAGCCCATCTTCTCGATCTTGCCGGGGAACGAGACTCCTGGCCGCACCTCGCCAAAGCCGGGCTCCTTCTCGATCAGGAACGTGGACATTTTTTTGTAGACGCTCGCGTCGGGATCATCCGATGGCGTGCGAACAAGAACTGCAACCAAGGTCGACGAAGCCCCGTTGGTGAGCCACATCTTTTGTCCGTCAAGCACCCAGTCATCACCGTCACGAACAGCCTTAGAAGTGATCGCGGCAACGTCTGATCCGCACCCAGGCTCACTCATCGAGAAGGCACCGCGCACTTCACCGGTGGCCATGCGGGGAAGGTACTTGGCCTTCTGCTCGTCGGTTCCGTGCTGCATCAGCATGTAGGCGACGATGAAGTGGGTGTTGATGACTCCGCTCACGCTCATCCAGCCGCGCGCGATCTCTTCAACGACCAACGCATAGGTCAGGAGTGATTCGCCGAGGCCGCCGTACTCCTCGGGGATCATCAAGCCGAAAACACCAAGGTCCTTGAGACCGTCGACGATGGCTTGCGGATACTCGTCATTGTGCTCTAGTTCTGTGGCGAACGGCAAAATTTCTTTGTCCACAAAAACTCGAACTGCAGCCAGAATCTCCTGCTGCACGTCGTTGAGTCCGTCGGTCTGGGCGAGCGTTGTCATGCCTTCTCCTCTGGTGCGCTGATCGGTCCGTTCTTTGCCTCGGGAAAGTAGTTCTGTCCAATGCCGGTCTCTCGCTTGGGCAACATGACTGTGCGAACCCACGAGACGATTTGATCGCCGTCTTGGTTGAGCCCACGCGTGAACATGGTGATGAGTCCCATGTTGGGCCGAGATGAGCTTTCGCGCATCTCGGTGCAGATCGATTCGGCGTAAATGGTGTCACCGATATAGACCGGATGGGTCAACTTGATGTCAGTCCAGCCCAGGTTTGCCACCGCGTTCTGACTCATGTCAATCACGGAGAGACCGAGAACAAGTGCCACGGTCAAACCCGAGTTGACGATGATGCGCCCGCCGCTGATCGGATTGGATTTAGCGAGGTCGGCATTGAAGTGGTTCTGGTTGGTGTTGCAGGTCAACTGGGTGAACCAGGTGGAGTCGGCTTCGCTGATCGTGCGGCCGAAGGGATGCTGGTACACATCGCCGACCACGAAATCCTCGAAGAAGCGACCGAGTTCTGCTTTATGGATAGCCATCAGGCACCTGTCTTTGGAGTTGTGGGCGTTGGGGGAGTGAATGTGGTGGTGCGGTTCATACCGGCAGCGCGGCCTTTAGCGGCGACCACGAGTGCCATTTTTCGGGAAGCTTCATCGATCATCGAGTCACCCAGCATCACGGCACCTTTTGCCCCACCAGCGGACGAGGTGGCGTAGTCGTAAGCGTCGAGAATCATTTCTGCTTCGTCGTAATCCTCTTGACGCGGGCTGAAAATCTCATTGGCGGCAGCGATCTGATCCGGGTGCAGAACCCATTTGCCATCAAAGCCAAGGGCCGCAGATCTGCCGGCTACGCGCCGGTAACCCTCGAGATCTTTAATCGCAAGGTAGGGACCATCGATCGCGTGCTTATCGAACGCGCGGGCCGCCATCAAGATGCGCATCAGGATGTAGTGATACGCATCGCCGGTGTCATAGCCCGGCGGCTGTTCACCCACAACGAGAGATTTCATGTTGATGCTGGCCATGAAATCGGCTGGTCCGAAAATGATCGATTCAACGCGCGGGCTGGCTGCAGCGATTGCATCCACGTTGATCAGACCCATCGCATTCTCGATCTGGGCTTCGATACCAATGCGGCCAACTTCAAAGCCGTTCGACTTTTCTAGTTGGGTAAGCAGCAGGTCAAGGGCCACGATCTGCTCGGCAGTTTGCACCTTTGGCAGCATGATGCAATCGAGGTTGGCGCCTGCGCCTCCCACGATCTCCAGCACATCGGTGAAGGTCCATTCGGTGGTCCAGTCGTTCACCCGCACGGCTCGGATCTTGTTCTCGTAGCCACCCTCGTTCAGGGCGGCGACGATGTTCTTGCGCGCATCTGCTTTGGCCATTGGCGCAACAGCGTCTTCGAGGTCCATGAACACCTGATCGGCGGCCAGTCCCTTGGCCTTTTCGAGCATTTTGACGCTGCTGCCTGGGACCGCCAGGTTTGAACGCCTGGGTCGGTTGCGATCGTTCATGAACTACTGCTCCTTCTCGGTGTGACGTGCATGGTTTCTGATGATGTTCGCTCTCTAATGATGTTCGTAATCTCGATCATGATCGACGTGAGATCGAAGTCTTTGGGAGTGAAAACTGCTGCGATGCCGTGCTCGCCCAACCA
>JBIISH010000003.1:0-21524 GCA_044341115.1 Candidatus Nanopelagicales bacterium | reverse complement strand
GCCGGTGGCGATACCCGGCGTTGCGGCAGGCAGGGTCTGCCGGTACGCGGTTTGCCACTCAGTTGCGCCGAGAGCAAGGGATCCATCGCGAATATTTCGGGGAACTGCACGTAGCGCTTCTCGGGTGGAAATGATGATGACTGGCAGGATCAGCAGTGCCAGGGTGAGCGAGGCGGTGATCACGCTTTGCCCGAGTGCTAGCGCCCGAGCAAAGACCGCCAAGCCCAAGATGCCGTAGACGATGGATGGGACAGCGGCCAGGTTTTGAATATTGACTTCCACGAGGCGTTGGAATCGGCCACCCTGCTTGGAGAACTCTTCGAGATAGATCGCAGCGAGGATGCCAATGGGAAGGGCGATGATCGCGGTGAAGCCGATCACCCAGATCGAGCCCATCAGTGCCGATTGCACCCCGGATTGCTCGGGATTTCGGATGGAGGGCATGTTGGTGATGAGCCCAAGATCTAACCGCGGCCATCCTTTCGTCACCACATACACCAAGAGCACAACAAGGGTGAAGATGCCAATGGCCAAGGAGATGAAGAGCAACCACATGAAGACGCGATCCCACGCACGATTGCTCTGCTGGCCGAGATCTGCTGGATTGAAGTCGGAGTCGGGTCGGGTTTTCATGCTCACTGGTACACCTGCCGGTATCTGCGCACCAGTCGGATGCTGATCATGTTCATAGCAAAAGTGATGATGAAGAGCAGCAGGGCAACGGCGAAGATGGACTTGTATTCCATGCTGCCGGTAGCCAAGTCTCCGGCACCAGCAGCTGCGATGTAGGAGGTCATTGTTTGCATGCCTTCAAGGGGGTTGAAGCTCAGGCGAGGTTCGAGCCCAGCGGCGATAGTGACGATCATGGTCTCGCCGATGGCCCGGGATATGCCCAGAACAAATGCAGCGACTATGCCGGACAGTGCAGCTGGAATCACCACATCGGTTGCTGTCTGGCGCTTGCTGGCACCGAGTGCGTAAGAGCCATCGCGTAACCCACTGGGCACCGCAGACATCGCATCCTCAGACAACGAGGCCACGGTGGGGATGATCATGATGCCCATGATGAGGCCGGCTGAAAGCGCGTTGAAGATATCGATATCTGGGAAGAAGCGCACCAACACGACGCGGGTGAGGAACTCTAAGGCAAAGAAGCCGAAGACCACTGTGGGAATTCCGGCTAACACCTCAAGGGTGGGCTTAAGTACCTTGCGCACTCGCATGCTGGCGTACTCGGAGAGATAGATCGCAGCGCCAAGGCCGAGCGGAATGGCCACAACGGTGGCAATCGCGGTGATCATCAATGTTCCCGACACAAGCGGCAAGACTCCGAATTCACCGTTCGCGAACAGTGGCGTCCAGACCGTTCCGGTCAGAAAATCCCAGAGGGGAACCTCCCTAAAGAATTCGACGGACGGGATCACGATGGACAGGACGATTCCGACGGTGGTCAGGATGGAGACACTTGCTGCCACCACCAAGATCGCGCGCATTATTGCTTCACCGCGACGCGGGCTCATTTGACGTAACGAACGACGCAACTCATCTTCGTTGATCTGGGGGGTGGCGATGGTCACTCGGTCACCGCCGGTAGCGCTTCGGCTTTAGCCAGCAGGTCTGCGAAATCCGAGACGAGTTGCGCTGATTGCTCTTCATTGAGCGGAATGTAATCCGCTCCCTCAGCAATGGATGCGTCGTTATTGACGTAGTAGGTGAAGAAATCCCGCACCTCTGGACGGGTGAGTGCCTGCACGGATGGATACACGAACAGCGGCCGTGCCATCGGCGTGTAAGTGCCGTCTTGTGCAGTTTCGGCGCTCGGTGCAACACAGCCGTCACCAGAATCGATTTCAACGGCGCGCAATTGGTCGGCATTCTCTTCGTAATATGTGAAGCCGAAGTATCCGAGCCCGCCGGGGGATCCGACAACACCCTGCACTGTGACGTTGTCGTCTTCGCTGGGTGTGAAGTCTGTTCGGCTAGCGCCTTCCTCGCCGTTCACCACGTCAGTGAAGTAATCGAACGTTCCTGAATCCGTGCCGGGTCCGAAGAGCCGCAAGGGCACATCAGGGAAAGTGGGGTCAATCTGATTCCAGTTGTTCACCGTTGAGTCAGGTGCCCACATTGCTGCGAGCTGCTCAAGAGTGAGACAGGTCGCCCAGTCATTGTTCTTGTTCACAACAACAGTCAGCGCATCGACAGCGACGCTCAGCTGGGCGTATTCAACGCCATTGCGGGCGCAGTCTTCGGCCTCAATTTCCTTGATTTTTCGAGAGGCATTGTTGGCATCGGTTTCGCCACGGCAAAAGCGAGCGAACCCGCCACCGGTACCCGATGAGCCGACTGTCACCGGAATGCCCGGTTGAGCTTGTTGAAAGTCTTCTGCAGCAACCGCAGTGAGCAGGTAGACGGTTGACGAGCCATCGACCCGCACCTTGCCACCAGAAGAACCGCAGCCGGTAAGTACGAGAGCTGTCGCCACGGCGAGGCCGACCACAAGTCGCACGTGGATTCCCCTCAGAAGGTGTCGAAAAGATGAACAAGAAAAAGCCTAGATACGAATGGTTGACGGTGAGAAAGCCTCAGATGAACTACAAATGAACGAAAGGTGAACGAATCGTCACGCTCGGGTGGGTATATGCCGTTCAATCGCCCACAGGCTTGGGATCAGGCCATCTGGCCAATATCGGTGAATTACCGCAAACTCACCCGGGGCCAGCCGTGGATCCCATTCCCCGACAGTCCCAGCAGTCTCTTTCGGCACTCCAAGTTCGTCTGCGAGCGAGATCAACAGGGTCGGCATTACTGGCCGATGCGAGCACAACACGGTTGGCCGGGGATCTGCAGCCAATTCCGCGATGAGTTCGGCTGCGCCTGCTGGGTCCTGGGCGTGGCCTTCTTCACTGAGTTGCGGAAATTCCTCGATCGGCAGGTCGAGGAATCGAGCCAGCCGGGTGACGGTGTCAAGACAGCGCTTGGCAGGCGAGGTGACAATCCGCTGGATTCCGTATGCGTCAAGCAAGTCAACGAGCGCTTTGCTCTGGCCGCGGCCCCGACCGGCTAGCGGCCGAGTGGAATCAGGTGAACCGTTGAAGTCAACTCTCTTCATTGCCTTCGCGTGTCGTAAAACGATAAAGGGTGAAGTCGCTGGAATAGCAGCTGCTTCGCGCACGAGCTCTGCATCAAGTTCATAGGTCAACCGCGAAGGGATCTCGGAGAGACCTACCCACTCGATTGCGTCGATCTCATCATCTGGCGTGAAACCACTATCCAACCGTTCATGCGCGATCCAGTAGTGGACGGTCTTGGGCACACCGTTGTCCATATATGAAGCCGTCGTCAATGGCGGTCCGAGTGTGACCAACAGACCGGTCTCCTCATCACACTCACGTAATGCGGTCAGGAGTAGATGTTCACCCGGGTCAACCTTGCCCTTGGGTAACGACCAATCCTCACGATGTGGCCGGTGCACGATCAGGGTCTGCTCGGTCATCTTTCCGCTACCAGCGACATGTCTGCGAATAACAACCACGCCAGCAGCGTGAATCGTCTCATCCGCGGACATCAGGTGAGCCCTGCATCGCGAGCAGCTTTTCGGACAGTTGGCCAGACTTTCGCAAACTTCCGACGCTGGCCTTCATCAAGGTGTTGTTGAAGATCGAGGAGTCTGCCGAGTGCAAGTCCTTCGCGACCGGTGACGTGTGGGGCATCTGCAAGGTCGCGTAGAAAGAGTTCAGCCACATGCGCATCGTGCAGATCCCCCAGGATGTCGGTGACCTCAGCCATGTGTTGCGCATGGAGTCGCATGTACTTGCCTGCAATGGCAGCTGCTGCGTCTGCGGTGTATCGAGCTCGCTTGGCTCGAATGCGGGCCTGATGCCATTGACTGCTCGGTGATGCGTAAGAGAGGTTTCGAACGTCCTTAGCAAACTTCGCCCACGCCTTTTGCACCATCGGAGTGATAGCTTCTCGGGCTGGCATGAATGCCGCATCGGTAACGGGCGGCTCCGACGCGGCAGCGATGAGATCCTCGATCAAGTCCGAGTGACGATCGCTGCGCAACGCCGCCAATGCACTGCTCTGCGCAGCCTGTAGCCGTCTATGCAGTTCTGCGCGGACCACAGCTGAAGCGGTTTCGGCATCTGCAGGATCAGCCAGCTGCTGCGTCTGCTCGACGAGACGCTCAAGGAGTACCTCAAGATCGCGCACGGCACCCAATTCGCGGGCTATCCAGGCCAACTCTTCTCGAAGTCTTTCCGATTGGCCAGGATCCAATAGTGAACTGAAGGACTGCAGGGTGCTGCGCAATCGCCGAGCCGCCACCCGCATCTGATGAATTGAATCCGGGAGCCCGCGCCGGATGCCAACATCAGACACCAGCAGGTGGCGGGTGTGTTCGGCAATGACTTGACGAATGAGGTCAACGGCCAAGCAGTCCTTCGCAAGTGTGCCCATGTCTGGGACATCTGGTGGGGAACTGGCAAGTGGTCCAAGGGCGGAAGCAACTTTTGAGAGGCTGCTTGGTTCGGCACCTGCTTGGATCACTCGGGCTTGGAACATGCGGAGCAGATCCATCGCGCTCTGGGTATCGTGCAGAATCTCCGCTTCGATTTCATGAAAAGTATTGATTACCTGCCTGTCCACTCCACTTCCGCGTTCGACGCTCACGTGATCATCAGCAATCTCAACGAGAGCAATGCCCTGCTGGTCGACCAAGGTGTAGGTGGTTCGGGTGGTGTTTACATCAGCGAGGTGTGCAACTTCTTTGTTTCTGAGGAGCGGGGCCACCACGGCGGAGAATTCAGTGGGGATCTGTCCGTTATCGCCACTGACCAAAGGCAGATGCAATTCATCCCGGGCGCCTTCGATTCCCTCTGCGACAGGAAGTTTCAGGTGCCATCCCGCATCAGCCCCACCCTCACGCCTACGCATCGTGATACCCCAACGTAGGAGGGTAAGTTCGCGGGTGTCGTGATATGCGGCGCTCATCTGAACCGTGCTTGGTCCGATGGGTGTGACGTCTGGCAGATCAACCACATACGGTGTCACGTCAAAATCCTGAGACACCCGCATCTTTACTTCTACCTCGCGGTGTGCCGAAGGGTGGGCGCTACTCACTGCAAGGATCCACGTTTCCGCTTCACATCGATGAGCATCTCCTGGTAGTCCTGAAGCCGCTTGCCATCCGTTGTGGATACATCACGCGTCCAGGTGCCGTCAGAGTGCAGATGCCACACCGAAATTTCTGGTGAAAAGGCCAAATCGAAGTAGGAGAGGATCTCGGCATTCTGTTCGGGATCAGCAATGCTCACGAGCGTCTCGACTCGACGATCAAGATTGCGGTGCATGAGATCTGCTGAGCCAATCCACACCGACGGGTTTCCACCGTTCATGAATGCATACGCGCGAGAGTGCTCGAGGAAGCGACCAAGGATGCTGATGATTCGAACGGTCTCGCTCAGTCCTGGAACCCCCGGCTTCAACGCGCAAATTCCGCGCACCCAGATATCAATAGGCACACCAGCTTGTGAGGCACGGTAGAGCGCATCGATGATTTCCTCATCGACGAGGGCATTGCACTTGAACCGAATACCTGAAGGCCGCCCGGCGCGATGGTGTTCGATCTCGCGCTCGATACGCACAATGAGCCCGCTTCGCACAGAATTCGGCGCAACCAGAAAGCGGTCATATTCGGTGTTCAGGGAATAGCCAGAAAGCACATTGAACAGGTTGGAAACGTCTTCGCCCACATCAGGGTTGCAGGTCAAGAGACCGAAATCTTCATACAGCCGAGCAGTCTTTGGATGGTAATTGCCAGTGCCGATATGGCAATACCGCCGTAGTTGGTCACCGTCATTTCGAACCACCATCGAGAGTTTGCTATGAGTTTTCAAACCGACGAGGCCATAGACGACGTGCACGCCTGCTTCTTCAAGTTTGCGAGCCCAATCGATGTTGTTCTGCTCATCAAAGCGTGCCTTGATCTCGACAATTGCCAATACCTGCTTACCCTGTCCGGCCGCCCTGATGAGAGCGCGCACTATGGGGGAGTCCCCAGAGGTGCGGTAAAGAGTCTGCTTGATGGCCAAGACGTTTGGGTCTTCAGCCGCCTGTTCGAGGAACAGTTGCACACTCGTTGAGAACGAGTCATAGGGGTGATGCAGAAGCACATCTCGCTCGCGAACAACACTGAAGATATCCGGCGCGTTTGCCGATTCCACTTCGGCCAGATGCCGCGAAGTCTTACCAACAAACCGCGGTTGCTTGAGATCATCGCGCTCTAGGCTCACAATCGACCACAGTCCCGTGAGATCCAGTGGGCCAGGTAGTCGAAAAACTTCAGATTGGTCAACATCGAGTTCGCTGATCAAAAGATCGAGCACTCGTTGTTCAATGTGCTCTTCGACCTCGAGGCGCACAGGTGGTCCGAAACGTCGTCGACTCAATTCGCGCTCGAGAGCTTTCAAGAGATTTTCTGCATCATCTTCTTCCACTTCGACGTCTTCATTGCGGGTGACGCGAAAGCTGTGGTGCTCGAGAATTTCCATTCCCGGAAATAGCTCACCCAGATGTGCGGCGATGATGGTTTCAAGAGGAACGTAGCGCTGGGCTCCCACCGCAATGAAGCGTGGCAGAAGTGGAGGGACCTTCACGCGAGCAAAGAGTTCATTCCCGGTAATGGGGTTACGCACCACCACTGCAAGGTTGAGGGAGAGTCCACTGATGTACGGGAATGGGTGCGACGGGTCCACAGCGAGTGGAGTCAAGATCGGAAAAACTTGTGCGTCGAAGAACAGATCGGTTTCAGTCTTTTCCAGAGGTGTGAGTTCATCCCAAGTAAGGACTTCAATACCTTCGCGTTCGAGAGCTGGCCGAATATCGTGGGTGAACAGAGCGGCCTGTTGCAATTGCAGTTGGTAAGCGTCGTGCCAGATATTTTCAAGAACCTCTTTGGGTGTGTACCCACTCGCGGCTCGAACCGCAATACCCGTGTGGATGCGTCGCTTCAAACCAGCTACCCGCACCATGAAGAACTCGTCCAGGTTGCTGGCGAAAATCGCGAGGAACTTGGTGCGCTCAAGCAGTGGCATGTCCTCATCAGCGGCCATCTCCAGCACCCGTTGATTAAATGCCAGCCAGGAAATCTCTCGATCGAGGAACCGGCCCGGAGGGAGTGGGCTGAGGGTGGGGTCTGAAAGCTCTGACGGGGAAGAAATACTCACGGTCTGATCGTGCCACAAGTAGCCAACAGAGCCATAGCCGTCCGGTTAACTGTGGGGGAACTGCTGCCGTATGAAGAGAACATCAGTGTCCCAGCGAGAAAACCCCAGGTTTTCATACACAGCGACTGCCCGGGTGTTCGAGGCGTCCACATAGAGCATTGCCTGACTTAGGCCAAGGTCGCGCAGGTGGCCAAGACCAGCGATCGTGAGCGCGCGCCCCAATCCGGTGCCCTGTTCGGTTGGGTCTACCGCGATCACATACACCTCTCCGATCGCGTCATGGTCATGGTGCGCACCGCTTGAGTCAGTGTGCTGGTGCTTGCCGCCGTGCACTTTGGTCCAGTGGAAACCCACCAAAGTGTCGTCTCGATATGCCATGAGGAATCCGGCAGCATCGAACCATTCCTCTTGCATGCGGCGCTCTAGATCTTCGATCTGCCAATTTGATTGGTCGGGTAGGTGAGCAAAAGCGCGGCGATTCAGGTCCAGCCAGGCCGTTTCGTCACGACCAGGAATGAATGTACTGACAGTGATGCCAGCCGGCAGATCACATGCAGGAAGCTCGGCAAAGAGGGATCGCCGCATCTGCCACAAAATCCGCGATCTCAAAAACCCCATCGCGTGGGCCAGTTGAGTCGCCTGCGCGCTCTCGCCATGAGCCCATAGTCGCAATCGGCCATCCGGGGAGAGGGAGATGAGCTCTTCAATGATCCGGTGGCCGACCCCCTCGCGCCGGTGCTCGGGAACTACCGCCATTTCCGCACTAGGGCCAAGGACTAAGTCTGTTGTGTCGAGGTGCGCGTAGCCGACCAGCTTTTCACCATGAGACACCAAAACATGATGCCCGGAGGGATCTCCGCCACCGCGCAAATGCAACCACACATGCTCACTTAATGGTCGAACTCGGTCTACATTCGTTACTTCAGTGATCAAGCGTTCGACGCGGGTAACCTGTTCGGCATCGAGCCGACGTTCAATGCGCACGTTGTGCGGTAGAGGATCCGAAGTCATGGGAAATTTCAGACTTCGGCGTCGATAGCAACCTCGTCGTGCAACGTTGCAAGAGCGGATGCCTCAGTAGTGTCAGGAACGAATCGATAGCCGACGTTGCGCACTGTGCCGATCATCACTTCATATTCCGCTCCGAGTTTGGCGCGCAATCTGCGGACATGCACATCAACGGTGCGCGTCCCACCGAAGTAGTCGTAGCCCCACACTTCCTGAAGAAGCACAGCTCTGGTGAAGACCCGACCTTGATGCTGCGCGAGAAACTTGAGAAGTTCGAATTCCTTGAAAGTGAGGTCAAGAGTGCGGCCGCGAACTTTGACCGTGTAACTGGCCTCGTCGATGTGTAGATCGCCCGTGCGAATCTCCTCGGGCATCCCGGCGTCCTCTGCGGGTTCAACAGTTGTGCGCGAGCAGGCAAGTCGCAGTCGTGCTTCGAGTTCTGCAGGCGAGCAGGTGTCGAGGATGACGTCGTCGATACCCCAGTCCCACTGAATGGCCGTCAGGCCGCCTTCGGTGGCGACGAGGAGCATGGGAACGTCGAGACCGGTCTGGCGAAGCAACCGAGTGAGACCGCGAACAGCCGGGAGGTCGCGGCGGCCATCGACGAGCAGCGCATCGCAATCTGGGGCACTGAGAACTGCGGTCGGCTCGGCCGGCAAGGTGCGAACGTGGTGCGCAAGCAGCCCGAGGGCCGGGAGAACCTCCGCGGAGGCCTCCATGGCTCTGGTGAGCAGGAGCAAGCGCATGGCGTAAGGATACGCAGGCAGTGAAAAGGTTTTTGCACTGCGCGAGAGAATGGGCCCGTGCGTGACCACGATGCCCTCATTCTGCGCACTGCAGACGGTGAGCGGATTTCCGCACGAATCGACCCCGGTCCCAGGGGTGCGGTAAGGGGTGGAACCGAGGATCGCACCGCACTGCTGGTGGCCCACGGTTTCACCGGGAACATCCGCGAAGAGCGGGTTCGGCGGGTGATTTCTTCTTTGAGCGCCTTCGCTACGGTCATGTCGATCGATTTTCGTGGACACGGACATTCTTCGGGTGAAAGCACTGTGGGAATGGACGAGGTGCTTGATCTTGACGTGGCGGTCGGGCACTTGCGTGATGTGGGCTTTGAACGGGTCGTGACGGTGGGGTTCTCCATGGGCGGATCGGTCGCCTTGCGTCACGGTGCGATGGCAGCAGCTCGTGACCACGCACCGGAGAATCCGGCCGATGCTGTTGTGTCGATTAGTGCTCCCGGATTTTGGTTTTATCGCGGCACTCAGGTCATGCGCGTGGTGCACCGACTCGTGGAAACTCCGGCCGGTCGCTTCGCGATGCGAGCACGCGGAGTGCACATAACCTCGACTCCGTGGCCCGATCCGCCACCACTTTCCCCGGAGCAGAGCGTGGCTCTGATGTCAAAAACTCCGTTATTTGTGGTCCACGGAGACCGCGATCGCTATTTCCCACTCGAGCACCCGCGTGCTCTTGAGCGCGCAGCGCGCCAATCGGGAAACTCTGAGTTTGAAATCCTTATCGTCAAAGGATTCGATCACGCAGAGACGGGTATTGACGATGCCACGTTGGCGCGCATAGGCACCTGGGCTCTCGAGGGGGCCGGAAATATCAACGCGGAGGAGCTGAGCAGCACGTGAGTGCGGGAGCTACCCGATCGGTCTTCGATGTGATCCCTGGGGCTCACGTTGATCCATCGACTCACGTCACTGCATGTGTTTTCTCGTCGGCTTTTTGTCAGCCGTGCAGAGCAACGCGTGCGCTGTTGGCTGAGGTAGCAACTCTGGTGCCGGGGTTTGCCTTCGTAGAAGTCGATGCAGAAGCACACTTAGACGTGGTGCGAGAAATGGGAATTACAAGCACGCCGACCGTGGTGTTTGTTGATGCCGAAGGAGCAGAGTTCGCTCGCGCCAGCGGCCAGCCCCGAAAAGCGGACGTCATCGCCACCATCGCTCGTAAGATGTGACCGCCCGCAAGATATGAGGCCCCGCTTTCGCGCACGTCGCAGCTCCCGAGGGTAGGCTGATCCCATGCTTGAAGTCATCTACACGGGTCTGCTCGTTGCCGCGATCGTTGTTGCCGGCTGGTTTTCCTTCTACGTCGTGTACAAGCTTTTCAAGGGGCAGGCGTAGTCCATGGAGGGTAAGGCCTACCCCGACGAGTTAGCGCACCTGTCGTGGCTCATTGGTGCGTGGGTCGGCGTGGGAACTGGTCACTACCCCACGATTGAAGATTTTCGTTTTGGCCAAGAGGTTGCTTTCGCAACCGATGGGCGGCCCTTCCTGTCATACATTTCCCGAAGTTGGTTGCTTGATGAAGATGGCGAGCGGGTTCGGCCCCTCGCCACCGAAACTGGCTTTTGGCGCCCGCGCCCTGACAACGGCGTCGAAATCACGATGGCTCACCCCACTGGCTATGCCGAGACCTGGTTGGGTCGCGTAGAAGTGACCGGCTTGGTCAACGCAGAGATCACCGGCGCAAAACTTGAATTGCGCACCGAGGGAGTTCTCGCTACACCGAGTGCCAAGGAGTACCTCGAAGGACAGCGCCTTTACGGACTCGTGAATGGCAAGTTGCTCTGGACTTTTGACATGGCCGCAGTGGGCCAAGATTTAAGTAATCACTTGGCTGCTTCACTGTCTCGAGTCGAAGTCGCCTGACATGGCGGCGGCATGGGAGCAGCGACTTCGAGAGCACGGCTTCCGAATCACGCCACAACGCCAACTTGTGCTTGAAGCGGTGGAATACCTCCGACACGGCACCCCCGAAGAAATCTTGGTCGAGGTGCAGCGCACTGCAACGGGAGTGAACCTTTCCACGGTGTATCGCACCCTTGAGGTTCTTGAAGATGTTGGTCTAGTCACTCACGCGCACATCGGCCATGGCGCTCCCACTTACCACGCCGTTGATGAAGAGTTACATATTCACTTGGTCTGCGACCGCTGCCGCAAAGTGCTTTCCGTCCCCGCAGACACCGCACTTACCTTTACAACCGCACTCGCGAAGGATTTCGGTTTTGCCACCGATATCGCGCACGTCTCGGTGCACGGTTTGTGTGCCGCCTGTCAATCTATGCCCCTCGAGAGTCCAGCGGAAACCGATCACCACCAGGAACTGTGATATGTCATTAACGCAATCTGCTGTTCCTGCTCCTCCACAAGACCTCGATCATGGAGTTCCGTGGCACTACGGGGATCCGCTCCGTGAACAGCGCACTTTGGCTGCTGGCCAAGGCGCGGTAGATCTTTCGCATTTCGGTGTGGTGACAGTCACTGGCCCAGATCGTCTTTCTTGGCTGCACTCGTTGACTTCACAACATCTTGATGCACTTTTGCCCGGTGCGTCGAGCCTTGCTTTGATCTTGAGTCCGCACGGCCACGTTGAACACGAGTTGCACATCGTCGACGACGACTACACCACGTGGTTGATCGTGGCACCGGGAACGTCTACCGAATTGGTCAAGTATCTCGACTCTATGCGCTTCATGCTGCGAGTCGAGGTGGCCGACGTCACGCCTTCGTTTGCGGTTGTGTGGGAGCCGGTGCAGGCGATCGACCCACAGTTCCCCACGTGGTTAGAGCCCGCAGATTTTGCTGGCACCGGTCGCGTTGCAGCTGGTTCAGACAGGGGCGGTGATGCCAGCAAGTACGTGGGGGAGCGGCCGGCACCTTTTCCTGGCCGTGAGGTCATTGTGCCGCGGGAAGATCTCATCAACCGACTCGAATCTCATGGTGTTGTCTCTGGAACGTGGGCTTGGAATGCGTTGCGAGTGGCTGCGGCTGTGCCACGCATAGGTCTTGAAACGGACCACCGAACACTGCCGCACGAGGTGGGTTGGATCGGTCCAGCGGTTCACTTGAATAAGGGGTGTTACCGAGGTCAAGAGGCTGTGGCACGCGTGCACAACATGGGCCACCCTCCGCGCCGGTTGGTGTTGCTCCACCTTGACGGAAGTTCGGAGTCACTTCCCCAACATGGTGATCTGGTGCAGCTTGGCGAAAAAGTGGTCGGTTGGATCGCAAGTGCGGCCCGGCATTATGAGCTTGGACCAGTTGCCACGGCTGTCATCAAACGTTCGGTGCCAATCACCGCACAACTTGATGTGATGTGTGCTGATGGCGTTATGCCTGCTATTCAAGAGGTCGTAGTCGCTACGAGTTGAGATCTTCGGGTACTTCCAGCATTGACGCTAATGCGGCCTGAACCTCTATGTGTCTGGTGAGGAAATCCCGTTCACTCAAACGTTTACGACGCAACCAGCTTGTGACCTCATCGTTTGATTTGCTCGCGTTGCACGATGCGCATGCAGGAGCAATGTTAGACAGCGTGTATCGACCACCCCGAGAAAGTGCTGTTACGCAGTCTCGTTGAAGAGGCTTATCTGTGGCCCCGCAATATGCACAGCTGCCCCATGCAGATCGAAGCGCATCCCACTGTTCGTCGGTGAGATCGTGGTCAACGTTGTCCATCCGGCGCTTGCGCTTTCGGGCTGCACGCGCTTTGCGACTGCGGTCAAGGGCCATGGGTGTCTGGGAAATCAGTCGATGTCGACGATGATCGTGATGGGCCCATCGTTGGTGAAGCTCACCTTCATGTCGGCGCCGAATATTCCGGTTGAGACCTCGGTTCCCAGTGCGCGCAGAGCCTCTGCGACCGCATCGACAAGTGGAGCTGCGAGCTCACCGGGTGCTGCGTTGTCCCAGGTGGGTCGTCGTCCTTTCCGGGTGTCTGCGTACAGCGTGAATTGGCTAATCACCATGATCGGTAGTTCTAATTCACCAGCGGATAATTCACGCGTCGAACTCGGTGGCAGGCACACGCTTGCGGGTGCATGGTGAGCCGCAAAGATCCGAAGGCCACGAATCTTCTCGGCCATGCGCGCTGCGATGGCTGGCGTATCGCCGTGGGTGATACCAATCAGGGCGACTATCCCGGAACCCTTGAATGCGCCTACGGCGCTGCCATCCACCGCAACGCTGGCATCAATTGCCCGTTGGATGACCGCTCTCACCCGGCACACTGTGCCAGTTCGTGAAGTCACAATCTGCGCCGGCTTTGCTAGCAGGAGTTAGCACTGGCGTTTGCAAATGCAAGCACGTGGGCGCATACTAAGGACATGGCCCGTATCAATGTCGACGAAATCGGCGGATTCATCCGCGATCAGCGCGATCAAGCACAAATGTCCCTTCGGCAACTAGCAGCAGCTGCCGGGGTCTCCAACCCCTATTTGAGCCAGGTCGAGAGGGGGCTGCGCAGGCCTAGCGCTGAGATCCTCAATCGAATCGCTCAGGGGCTCCGCATCTCCGCTGAGACGTTGTACGTACAGGCGGGCATCTTGGATGACCGTGAGGGGGACGAGGCAGTCACCACGGCGATTGCCACCGACGCCACCATCACCGAACGCCAGCGCACCACCCTGCTGCAAATTTATGCAGCCTTTCAAGCCGAAAATCGAGCAGCAGCAACACAAACAGAGGAGCAATCATGAATAACCACATCAACACCGTCAAAGACGCTGCCACCAAAGCAGCAGAGTCAGCTGCAATCACCGTCAAGTCCGTTGCGAACCGGGCTCCGAAGCTCTCGTTTCCCACCATCGAGATTTCCCCTGGAGTCCAGTCGTACGTCGACGCGGCAACGAAGAGTGCAACGCAAGCTTCTGACGCCATCAAAAGCAATGTGACGAGCACCGTCACCTTGTTGCGCGAGGCCGTCGGTCGCTGATTGCACTGACCGACCACTGGCGAGAGAGATCCACTTGGCGGGGATGAGATAACGTGGCAGGCATGTTCGGAGCCGCCCAAAATATCATCGTCCTCGCCGTGTGGATCATTCTTTTGGCCGTGAAGGGATTCGCCTTCATCGACTGCTTGCGCAGACCAACGCAGGCGTTCCCTGCAGTGGGCAAGCAAAACAAGATCCTGTGGCTGGGTCTCACCGGCGTAGCGCTCCTCACGGGCCTACTGCCGAATTTGACGTTGAATTTTATTGGTATCGCAGGAGCTGTAGCGGCTCTGGTTTATCTGTTCGATGTGCGACCGCGCATCATCGAAATCCTTGGTGGTCGCTAGTTTTCAAGGCCGACTAGTTGTCAAGGCTGACCCGGATGCGTCGAAATCCTTTGCCTTTGTTCTCCACTTTCACAACTCGCATGGCCCCAATCTGACGGGTAGAGGCAACGTGCGTTCCGCCATCTGCTTGCACATCTAGGCCCTTGATGTCGACGATGCGAACAATCTCAATCGCAGCAGGTAGCAAGTTCTTTGCCGTTCGAATCACGTCGGGGATCGCAAGGGCATCCTCGCGGGGAAGCTCGTAGGCCTCAATTGCGCGGTCGGATGCAACCTCCACATTGCAGGCCGCCTCGATCGCATCCTTGAAACCCTCCGGGATCTCATCGAGATTGAAGTCGAGTCTGCCGGTGCCCGGTTCCATGTTGGATCCTGTTACCAGTGCACCAAAGTCTCGAAACACCACACCGGAGAGCAGATGCAGGCCGGAGTGGGTGCGCATCAAGGCGGTGCGCCGATCATCTTCGACCGCACCTTGCACGGGCGTGCCCACCGGCGGTAGCGGATCACCTTCGGCCGGGATCAAGTAGAACTCATCTCCGCGGCGCACATCCACAATGCGGGTTTGTACCCCTCCCCACAGCAAAACTCCGTGATCTGGCGGCTGACCGCCGCCTCCTGGATAAAAAGCTGATCGATCGAGCACGATTCCGTCTTCTGCATCGGAGGCCAAAACTGTTGCCTCCCACTCACGCAGGGTGGAATCAATCAACTCAAGCCGGTGGGTGCTGCTCACTTCTTTCCTTGCGCAGCAACCGCAGCAGCGGCCTCGAGAGCAGCCTCCGGATCGAGGTACTCACCCCCGGACACGATAGGCACCAAATTCTCGTCGAGTCGATACACGAGTGGGATGCCGGTGGGGATGTTCAACGCGGCGATGTCTTCATCGGAGATGCCATCAAGATGTTTGACGAGTGCGCGCAACGAATTTCCATGCGCCACCACGAGAACAGTCTGACCACCGCGCAATCCTTCGGCGACGATCACGTCTTCCCAGTACGGGATGAGCCGTTCGACCACGTCCTTGAGGCATTCTGTTGCCGGTCGCGCATCAGGTGGCAGCGCCGCGTACCGAGGATCGTTGGTCTGGGCGTATGGATCGGAAGGGTCGATGGGGGGAGGTGGGGTGTCATAGCTTCGACGCCACAGCATGAACTGCTCTTCCCCGTACTCATCGAGCGTCTCTTTCTTATTCTTTCCTTGTAGCGCTCCGTAATGCCGCTCATTGAGCCGCCAATTGCGCACCACCGGAATCCACTGACGATCACACGCTTCAAGAGCGAGTTGACTGGTGTTGATCGCGCGCTTTAACAGTGAGGTGTGCACAACGTCAGGCAGCAAGCCTGCCTCTTTGAGTAACTCACCACCCCGGGCTGCTTCTGCGCGACCTTTTTCGTTGAGGTCAACATCAACCCACCCAGTGAAGAGGTTCTTGGCGTTCCACTCGCTCTCGCCATGGCGCAACAAAATCAGGGTGTACGGAGCATGTGTCATGGCTCTATCTTGCCCGATGGCGAGTCACTTCCCAGATCCCTGTTCAGAATTGCCGGTTGCTAGGTGCCGAAAGGCAGCAAGGTTGTCCGTGGGTAATCCCCGGTTCGTTCGCCACGTCCATTCCTTGGCGATTGCCGATGCGAAACCTAGTTCGAGAATCGAATTGAATGAATTGTCGGCATATTCCAAAACCGATCCCAAAATCGCGTCGAACTCAGACTCGGTGAGATGTGCGAGTGGAATCCGGCCAGTGAGGTAGATGTCGCCTAAATGATCGAGGCTGAACGCAACGACGAATTGACGACGATTACGTTCTAGCAACCACCGGTATACCGCCTCATGATTCTCATCTGGATGCCGGGCGACGAATGCGTTGATGACAAGTGCGGAAGCACCGGCACTCAGAGAAACACTGATTCGCTGCTTGTGGGTGCCCGGGAGGACAGCCACGATCGTGTTCGGGTCTACCTGATCCCATTCGATGCCTTGGTCACGTAAGTAGCCAATGATCGTGTGCATGGAGGTCATGTTGGGTACACCATTTCAGGACGTGAGCCGTTATTGGGCGAGACGAAGCCGGCCATCATGAGCGTTGGCCAATGCGGATCGGTACGTGTTGAGCAAACCGGCAGTGGTGTTGGCCCAACCAAATGCAGCCGCATGCATGTGCGCGCCTGCTGATAGCTCTGCACGTCGAACAGGGTCGGTCACGAGTGAGCGAATTGCGTGAGCAAAAGCTCGTGGGGAATGTCCATCCACAAGAATTCCGCTGATGTTATGCGCCACCGCAGTGCGAAGCCCGCCAACGGCCGACGCGATCACCGGTGTGCCACACGCTTGTGACTCCACTGCGACCAGTCCAAAGGATTCTGAATAAGACGGCACAATGGTGACATCAGCAGCGCGGAACC
Source organism: Candidatus Nanopelagicales bacterium (assembly GCA_044341115.1). Classification (GTDB taxonomy): domain Bacteria; phylum Actinomycetota; class Actinomycetes; order S36-B12; family S36-B12; genus CAIXFB01. The sequence continues at coordinate 4,817 of JBIISH010000003.1, read as the reverse complement.
ATTGAGCAAGCGCTACCCGATCCCGAGGCGGCTCGAACCGCACCACATCAACAATCCCCAATTCGCGAGCTAGTTCGTGTAGCGAAGTGGGTTGTTCGAGCCCGGTTCCAGAAGGTCCACCGCACACCACGACCTGCAGAAGCCGGCGAAGCTCTGGCGACTGCTCCAAGAGTTGCGCTGCCGCCTTAAGCAAAATGTCAGGGGCCTTGAGTGGCTGGATCCTTCCCACGAAAAGCAGAACGATGGCGTCATCTTTCACACCGAGTTCGGCGCGAGCCGCTCGCGAATCTCCGGGAGTGAAGACGTCAAGGTCAACACCTGGATGAACCACATCGACCCGATCAGGGGCTGCACCGTAAAGCGAAACAAGTTGATCTGCTTCATCGCGAGTGTTCGCAATGACCCGTGATGCAGCAGCGATCACTTGTTCTTCGCCGATGATTCGCGTTTCTGGTTCAGGTCTATCTCCGATGGCCAGTTCAGCGTTCTTCACCTTCGCCATCGTGTGCATGGAATGAACGAGTGGCACATCCCAACGCTCACTCGCCAGCCAACCCACCTGCCCAGAGAGCCAGTAGTGCGAGTGGATGAGGTCATACCAACCCTCTGGGTGCGCGGCCTCGGTGCGCAGCACACCGGATGTGACGGCACACAACTGGCCGGGGAGGTCTTGTTTGCGTAATCCTTCGAACGGGCCAGCAACAACGTGCCGGACCAAAACCCCTGGAGCGAGTTCAGTGGTGGGTTCGTTTCGTGACGAGGTAGCTCGCGTGAAGATGTCTACCTCAACGCCTGCCTGAGCAAGTCTGGTTGCCGTCTCGACCACGTAAACGTTCATGCCTCCCGCATCGCCCGTTCCGGGCTGGTCCAGCGGGGAGGTGTGGATCGAGAGAAGGGCTATCCGTTGTGGCAGGTCCGATGTGACCCCACGCGAACGGCTAGACATTGGTCCAGTGTGGCGCACGGGGCCCATTTGGGCTACCCCACCTAGAGGGAAATACCCCACCTAGAGGGAAAGAGGTGAGATCAGGTCCGGTCGAGGTTCACGGCCACGTACGGCTCACCGGTCACGATCGTCACCACACGCTTGGAAACTGAGACGGCATGGTCTGCATAGCGCTCGTAATACCTGGAGAGCAGCGTGGTGTCGATGGCCTCTTCCACGCCGTATTTCCAACTTGGCGAGAGCACGATCGTGAAGAGTTCGCGGTGCAGGCGGTCCATTTCCTCGTCATGACGAGCAATGTCTACGCACATGGAGACGTCTTGGGTGGCGATGACGGAACCGGTTTTGGAGACGATCGCCTCGGCGAGTCCGCCCATTTCGGCGAAGGTTCCACGGAGTTCGGTGGGAACCGACGCTTTGGGGAACCGCAATCGGGCCTGCTTGGCCACATGCTCGGCCAGATCGCCCATCCGCTCGAGGGAGCCGGCAATCCGCATGGCTCCCAAAATGATGCGCAAGTCTCGGGCGACTGGCTGGTAGAGCGCAACTAGATCAAAGCAGCGCTCCTCGACCGCGTTGGCTAGGGCGTCGATCCGCGAATCAAAGTCGATAACGGCCTCAGCGAGAGAAAGGTCTGCGTCGAGCAAAGACTGGGTAGCGCGGTTCATCGCGGACCCCACGAGACGGGTCATTTGGACGAGATCGTCGTTGACCTCTTCCAATTGCTCCTGATATGTAGCCGGCATGAGCCCAGCCTAAGCCCCGATTCACACCAAAGTCTGATTCGACGTGAACGAGAAGCGACCGCGAGGTGAACAATCGGTGGCGTAAATGAAAGATGCGCCAAACATTTGGCATTTTGGCCCTTCAGCGCGATTTGGAGTTTCCCCAGACTTCTATTGTGTGCTTATGGCCCTACGCAAGAAAGCTCCTGACGATTCGGGATCGCTTGCCCCGGGTAGTCGCGGATCCTCGGGTCGCCCGGCGGTTCCCGATGAGGTGATCCGGGTGCTTTCGGTTCTCCCGTCGGCATCGATGGTGGTCGCCCCCGATGGCACGGTGCTTCGAGCGAGCTCTCGCGCGATGGCACTAGGACTTGTCAGCCGCAGTGTGGTCACCATCCCCGACATCGTGCACCTCATCGGCCGAGTCGCTGACGATGGAAATCCCCGTGAACAAGAAATGCGTGTTCGGCGGCCACCATTGGGCCGTGAACTGCTCGAGTTGCGCGTGCGCGTTGCAGCTTTGGGAACTGGCGCCTTGCTGATCCTGATTGATGACTTGGCGGAAGAACGCCGCGTCGATGTGGTGCGTCGAGACTTTGTTGCGAATGTGAGTCACGAACTCAAGACCCCTGTGGGTGCGCTGTCGCTACTTGCAGAGGCAGTGCTCGCCTCAAGTGATGATGCCGAGCAGGTGCATCACTTTGCAGAGCGAATGCAAATAGAGGCCGCTCGACTTTCCCACTTGATTCAAGACGTCATCGACCTTTCGCGTTTGCAGGGTGATGATCCGCTCACGCACGCTGAAGTGGTCGACGTTGACGAACTCGCCACTCGTGCTCTCGATGAAGTGCGCACGTTGGCAGCGAGCAGCGAGATCGAATTCATTCGAAGTGAACCAACAGGGCTAGTGGTTTTCGGGGATCGAAGTCAGCTCCTCACCGCCTTGCGCAACCTATTGGCCAATGCCATTGCTTATTCACCGGAAAAGACCAAAGTGGCGTTGGGCGTTCGTAGTGCCGATGGCATCGTCGAGATTTCTGTAAAGGATCAAGGCATCGGTATCCCGGCCAATGACCTTGACCGAATTTTCGAACGTTTCTATCGGGTTGATCAAGCGCGATCGCGCGGCACCGGCGGTACGGGTCTCGGGTTGGCGATTGTTAAGCACGTGTGCCAAAACCACGGTGGCGAATGCACCGCCTGGAGCGAAATGGGCACCGGATCTACATTCACGATTCGGCTGCCAACCTATGACCCAGAGCACTTGCGGGAAGATGAACCGCGGGCCCTCCCCGTGGATCTAGTAACCGTTCCGAGCAGTGAGAGGTTGTCGTGACGCGAATCCTGGTAGTCGAGGACGAGGAATCGTTCTCAGAAGCGCTTTCGTTCATGTTGAAGCGTGAGGGTTTTGACGTCGGGATTGCTACTGATGGCAACGAAGCCGTTGCAGAGTTCGAGCGCCATGGTGCGGATTTGATTCTGCTGGACCTCATGCTTCCTGGCATATCCGGCACAGAGGTGTGCCGCATCATTCGCGCGAAGTCCCAAGTGCCGATCATCATGCTCACCGCCAAGGATGGTGAAGTCGACAAAGTGGTCGGTCTTGAACTGGGCGCCGATGATTACGTCACCAAGCCGTTTTCCTCACGCGAGTTGCTGGCCCGGGTGCGAGCGGTGCTGCGTCGCCACGGTGAGGTCGAAGAACTTCTGCCGGCCACGATTGAGGCCGGTCCAGTTCGACTTGATGTTGATCGACACATCGTGACGGTGCGCGGTGTGCATGTCCCGATGCCCCTGAAGGAGTTTGATCTCCTCGAGTTTCTCGTTCGCAATTCTGGTCGAGTGCTCACTCGTGCCCAGCTGATCGACCGGGTGTGGGGCGCTGACTATGTGGGTGACACCAAAACTCTTGATGTTCACGTCAAGCGACTACGCGCGAAGATCGAAGAAGATCCCGGCAACCCGGTTCATTTAATGACCGTGCGCGGCCTGGGCTACAAATTTGACGTGTAAAAATCAAGAGGTTGACGGAGCGATTCCTTCGTAGAAGCCGGTGGCCGGAACGACCAGAACTTCGAGTTCTGCAATGCCGCTGCGTTCAAACTGCAGCGCAACCGGCACAAACGTTCCCACCGGCGCGGTGAATGGAACCGAGTCGACGTATAGATCCGATTCATAACCGAATGAGAGTGAATCGCCGGGATTGATGCCAACCGAACCACCGGTGATTGCGGCGGGAAGCCCGTTCACTACCGCCACCAGCAGGTTGTCGGCTTCACGGCCAGAGTTGGTCACGCGCATGATCAGCGTGGCCGATTGGGATCCTTCGGGTCCGGCGACCAGTGTCGCCCCGTCCACTCGAATATCACCGAGCGCTGCGTTCACGCCGTTCCCGACCGGCATGCTGGCGGCCATCGTGGTGGTGGCACCGGGGCCGTTGAAGCAACCAGTCAGGGTGAGAGCACTGGCTCCGGTGAGGGCAATGGCGGCTAAGTAGCGAGGGAAACGGGTCACACCCAAGAGAATACCGATCGCCTCTTGCCGGCAATCCGGGGCCAGAGCAGGTCCGATCCAGTCCCATCCGCGTGCCCATACCCCTCACACCAAGGAATCGTGAGTAATACCAAGCGGTTTATGCGCGGTCTGAAGGGATCATTCCCCGTGATAAACTCACCAGTCTGGAAAGGGGCCACACACATGGCGTTCAGCGTTGGCGATACCGTCGTTTACCCGCACCACGGAGCTGCAGTTATTGAATCTGTAGAAATCCGCAAGATCAAGGGTGAGGATCGCGAGTATCTCGTTCTCCGAGTCGCCCAAGGTGATCTCACCGTCCGGGTCCCCTCCGACAACGTAGATCTGGTGGGAGTTCGCGACGTAGTCAACGCCGAAGGCCTCGATCGAGTCTTCAACGTTTTGCGCCAGCCCTACACCGAGGAGCCCACCAACTGGTCTCGTCGCTACAAGGCCAATCTAGAAAAACTTGCATCCGGCGATGTCATCAAGGTTGCTGAGGTCGTTCGTGATCTCTGGCGCCGTGAACGTGAGCGCGGACTGTCCGCAGGTGAGAAGCGGATGCTGGCCAAGGCCCGTCAAATTCTGGTGAGCGAACTTGCCCTCGCCGAAAAGACCAACGAGGTCAAGGC
>JBIISH010000189.1:0-4187 GCA_044341115.1 Candidatus Nanopelagicales bacterium | reverse complement strand
CGGGCCTGGTGGTGCTCCCGGCAATCGCAGACGGATCAGGAAAGGGCCGGATGGCATCGGTGATCGCTGACCCGGCAAAGCGCACCGCCCACGTTGCAGACATCGTAAATCTGGTGATGAGCCAAGGTTTTGATGGCATCGATCTTGACTATGAAGTTTTTGCCTTCAGTGATGGACGCGCTACCTGGAATGCCACCCAACCAAACTGGACAGCTTTCGTGCAGGAGTTGGGCGCTGCGCTCAAAGCCCAAGGAAAACTGCTCTCCGTCACGATTCCGCCACCGTGCAGTACCAGTGGTGCATGTGGTGGTCAATCGGGTTACTGGGTCTACAACATGACCGGCATCGCGCCATTTGTCGATCTCATCCGACTCATGGCCTACGACTTCAGTTATCACGCAATTGGGCCAATCGCACCTATCAACTGGGTCACGTCCATCGTTGCGTACAGCGCAGGTGTGATCGATCCGGCCAAGGTACAAATCGGCGTACCCACGTACGGTCGCGCGTGGACGCGTAAGGACTCTGCTGGCAAGTTTCGCTTGAGTGGGACCTGCCCAACGAACTCTGGCACCGCGGCGCAAAAAAGTGCGTTCCGCTCGCTCACTGCGATGTCGACGGCTACGGATGCTGAGATCCCCGCGATCATGGCTGCCAATGGGGTTGCCGCCGCCACGTGGGATGAGAAGTCCAAGGAGAGCTGGTTCGAGTACGACAAAAATGTCACGTGGGTGGATTCAGGGGGCGCAACCCAAACGTGCTCGGCCAAGCGAGTTATGTGGTTCGTCGGACCGGAAGCGGTCCTGGCTCGAACCCAACTCGTGGGCACCTACGGCATCAAAGCAGCTGCCTACTGGACTGTGGGCGGAGAGAACCAGTCGCAGTGGCCGCTCATTCGAAGCTACGCGCAGTCACTCGCACCTGCTGAAGCGAACGTCTCCATCGCGGCCGAGCCCGGCGCTGTCTACGGAAAGCCCTATGCCTTAGCCGCCAACGTCACCTTCAATGGTGCACCGGTAGTTGATGCTGAAGCGACTCTCCAGTTTCGAGGCACCAAGAAGAAAGACAAGTGGGCGCCCGTTCAGGTTGTAAGAACCGCCCAAGATGGCTCTGCGGCATTTTCAGTAACCGCCCAGCTCACGGGAAACTACCGGGTCATCACTACTGCAGCCGGCGGAGTTGCTGCTTCAACGAGTGCCCCGATTCTGGTGGAAGTTTTCTCGGCTCTGACTGTGCGTGTAAAAACACCGTCGGTGCCACGAGGAGGCACAGCGAAGATCGTGGTCGTTGCCCGTCCGGCTGTCTCTGGTCAACAAGTGCGCATCGAAATGCAGCGAAAAAGCGGCTGGCAATTAATCACCACAACCAAAGTCAATGCCAAGGGCCGGGTGATCGCATCCGTGAAGACGCCGAAGAAACCAGGCTTGTGGCAATTCCGTGCGGTGGCGCTACCCGGTGGTGGAGTTCAGGGAGCCACCTCGGAGCCGGTCCCGATCAGAGTCAAGAAGAAATAGTCGTTAAGCACTCTTTGGGTAGATCAAACCAGCGCAGGGTTTCAAAGTCGGAAGAAACAGACTGACTTGAGTGGGTGAGGTCAGGCATGGGTAAACCAGTGAGCAGATCCTCCGCGAATGCGAGATAGGTCATCAGCTCTGACTCCGGCGCCCGATCATGTTGCTGCGGGAAACGCAGGTTTCCGTCGGAGTCGTAACTCACCTGGCTGAGCCTGATAGGAGGCTCAACCGGGCCACTGCGGTGCGTCCACAGTCCGGTGCTCGGATCAAACCGATACTCGGGGAGCAAACGCCAGCCGTGGGTAGCTAACAGGTCAACAGCACGTACAAGATATTCGAAAACGTCGTCTGAGATGAAGTAGTTGAAGTTCACCCGTACCCAGCCAGGCTTAATTCCTTCGCAGCCCTGTCCGATTTCGCGTTCAAAGGCGTGCGAGCGGTCTAAGTCAATTCCGAGAAGTCGATGGCCGTATGGACCGGCGCACGAGCAACCTCCTCGAGATTGGATTCCAAAGAGATCGTTGAGGGCTGCCACGACAAAGTTGTGATGCAGGTACGGCCCTTCGGGGCGCTTGATGACGAACGAGACGATGGAGAGCCGTTCAGAATCGGTGTTGCCCAGCATGGTGATTCGTTCGTTTGTGGACCACGCGGCGATCGCACGCTGGACAAAGTCATCTTCATGGGCTCGTATCGTGGTGGTTCCTACTTCTTGCTTGAGCTGGAAGACCAAACCGGCACGAATGGACTCCACGATCGCCGGCGTACCACCTTCTTCTCGGTGCTCGCTATCGGTGAGGTAGACGTGTTCGTCTTCATTGACATAAGCAACGGTGCCCCCACCCACCATGTCTGGCACAGAGTTGGTCAGTAGCTCTCTGCGGATGATCAACACACCTGGCGTGCCGGGTCCGCCAATGAACTTGTGCGGGGAAAGCACCACCGCGTCCTTGTATGCCCCGGGATGCTCGTTGCAGTGAGGGCGCATGTCGATATCCACGTAGGGTGCAGCAGCGGCGTAATCCCAAAAAGACAGCGCGCCGTATTCGTGAATGATTTCAGCAACGGTGTGGGTGTCGGTCATGATTCCGGTGACATTGCTGGCCGCGCTAAATGAAGCGATCTTCAACGGCCGATCCTGATAACGCTCGAGTTCTTCACGCAAATGGATCAGGTCGATGTGACCTTGCGCATCCTCCCGAATGGTCACGACATCGGCGATGGATTCACGCCACGGCAACTCATTGCTGTGATGCTCAAATGGTCCAATGAAAACAACGGGTCGCTCGCCCCCTGGGATCTGATCAGATAAGTGATAGCGGGCATCAAGGTCGGCAGGGATTCGCAGATTCAGGATTCCAATGAGGCGGTGTACCGCCGAGGTTGAGCCCGATCCACAGAAAATCACGCAGGTGGAGTCATCGCCATTGACCGCATCCCGGATGATCCGGCGGGCATCCTCGCGCAGACGGGTGGTCTGTAACCCCGTGCCGCTGGATTCAGTGTGCGTATTGGCGTAGCGGGGCAGCACTTCACCACGAATGAAGTCTTCGATAAAGCCCAGGCTGCGGCCACTTGCCGTGTAATCGGCGTAGGTAACGCGCCTAGGGCCGTATGGCCCCCACATGACTTGGTCATCACCGATCACGCTGTCGCGGATCTGGCGAAGAATCGGCGGGTCCACCAGCTTGTTGCTGCGGGTGGGGATAGACAGGGAACTCACGCCCCCAGAGTACGACCTGTTCGACTAAGTGCGCACCCGTTGCACAATGGGGGAGTGAGTTCCACGGAAACAGAGGTCCGCCCCCGCGAGGAATTGGCCGAGGAGGTCCTGCCGGACACCCCGTGGATCACCATCGTGTGGAACGACCCGGTCAACCTGATGTCATACGTCACGTATGTGTTTATGACCTACTTTCATTATTCCCGCGAAAAAGCTGAAAAACTCATGACAGACGTGCACGTGGAAGGTCGAGCGGTCGTATCTGCCGGAACCCGCGAGGAAATGGAGCGCGATGTCACGGCGATGCACTCTTACGGACTATGGGCAACAGTGAGTAAAAATGAGTGATCACGAGGAAGTCTCGTATGGCTTCAGGCGATCAGATTCGGGCCGTCTGGTTTTGCGCACCGACCTGGTGGAGCGTGGATTGCTCGATACCCTCGCCGATCAAATCATGAACATCATGGCCCCGACCGCGCAAAATGTTGATCTTGACCCCATTGCGCGCATGGTGGGAATTGACGCTGAAGTGGAAGCGCCCACTGATGAGGTGGTTCGCCGGTTGCTGCCGGACGCTTACCGTGACGACCCCGATTCAACCGCTGATTTCCGACGATTCACTGACCGGGATCTGCGCACAGCAAAAGTCGCTCATGCCGCCGTAGTGCGCGATTGCTTGGCGCGATCGGGGGAGAAAGTCACCCTGAGTGTCGATGAAGCGCAGTCGTGGCTGGCTTTTCTCAATGATGCTCGCTTGGCGCTGGGGACCAGAATCGGCATCACCGAAGACAATCACCAGGAACTCAGTGACCTCCCCGATGAAGACCCGCGCTCTGGGATGTACCACGTCTACGACTGGTTAACGTTTCTGCAGGAGTCGCTTCTGCAAGCGTCGTTCTTTCACGATTCCTGACGCGAAATTCGATCACAGACACGAAAGAGGGGGGCGG
>JBIISH010000098.1:0-6305 GCA_044341115.1 Candidatus Nanopelagicales bacterium | reverse complement strand
GAGAGCTGATCGGGGAACCGTGGTCCAAATGATGGGCCCAGGCCCACCTGCTCGAGTGCCTCGAATACCCGCTCGCGCCGAGCGGCGGCGGCGGACTTCGGTGAGCCCAACAGCGGGGCCTCAATTGATTCAAAGATCGTCCGCCGCGGGTTCAAGGACGACCTTGGGCTCTGAAAGACGTACTGCAGTGCATGGCGCTGGGAAAGCGAGCGCCCTTGGATGCCAAGCGGCATCTCCTCGCCATTGAGACGCAGTCGACCGGTGACCTGAGCCGAGAGGCCAATCAGTGATCGGGCGAGAGTGGTCTTCCCGGATCCACTCTCTCCTACGAGCGCCAGGCACTCACCCCGGCCAATGCTGAGGGAGGTGCCGTGCACGACCTCGCGGCCGTTGTAGCCGGCCCTGATCTCCTCGGCCTCGAGGATCGGCACATCGTTCGCAAGCACCAGTTCGGAGCGCACGGTGAGCGGGCTGCGCTCAGTCGAGACATCTGCGGCAAACCAGCAGGCCGCCTCGTGCCCTGGCCCGACTGTCACCTGCGCGGGAATCTCTTCGCGGCAGCGGTCCACTGCCTGCGAGCAACGGTCGGCGAAGGCGCAACCGGGCGGGCGGTGGCCTACGAGCGGAGCGACGCCGGGGATCGGCTGCAACTGAAGGCGCGTCCGAACATCCGGTGTTGTCGCCATCAGCGCACGCGAGTACGGATGCGCTGAATTGTGGAACACCGTCCGCACGGGCCCTTGCTCGACAATGCGACCTGCATACATGACGATGAGTCGGTCAGCGAGATCCTCCACGACGGCAAGGTCGTGAGTAACGTAGAGCATGGCGACGTCATGCTCCCTGGCAAGTCGGCGCACGGAGGCAAGGATGTGGGCCTGCGTCGTCACATCCAGGCCAGTCGTCGGTTCATCGAGAACGACGCAGGCAGGCTTACAGGCGAATGCCATCGCAATACAGACCCGCTGACGCTGACCACCCGAGAGCTCGTGCGGGTACCGGTCGAGCAGACCATCTATGTCGTCAAGTCCGGCATCACGAAGCAACTCCGCAAGTCGCGCAGTCCAATCGATACCGGCTGTTGATTCATGGGCTTTCACGGCCTCGCGCAGGTGCCGACCGATGGTCATGCATGGGTCGAGTGCGGCGGCCGGATCCTGCGGTACATAGGAGATCACCCGACCTCGTGCGGACCGCAACGCTCCAGCGGAGAGACTCAGCATGTCCACGCCGTCGATGGTGACACTGCCCTGAACTATCCCGGCACCCTTGCGCGTGTGCCCGAGCATCGCGGTGGCCACCGTGGTCTTGCCGGACCCGGACTCACCCACCAAGCCCACGATCTCACCTGAGCCAATGGTGAAATTCGCATCCGTGACGACATCAGCCTTCGAGCTGCTGAGCGCAACCTGAAGTCCGCTCACCTCGACCCGACTCATTGACCCACCCGCTCATCGACGCCTGAAACTGCGCGTGCAATGCCGTCGCCGACCAAACTGACGCCAACGGCCAGTATCGCTACAAGGAAGACAGGTGCGAGCACCGACCAGGGCTGTACCACCAAGCCGATCCGATTCTCATTGATCATCAGGCCCCAGTCCGGGAATGGCGGTTGCACACCAAAGCCAACAAAGGACAGGGCGGCGATGATGGCGACGGACCAGGCAAGTCGAATCGTGGCCTCGACTGCCAGCGGAGTCGTGAGGTTCGGCAGTACCTCTCGAATCAGGATCCGAGACTTCGGAGTAGCGATCGCCTCAGCGGCCTCGATGTACTCCTGGCGCACGCAGTCGGCGGTGAGGCTGCGGGTGAGTCTGGCAACGCGAGGAATGTGCGTAAGCGCGACCACCAGGACGATCAGCCCGGGAAGAGGACCGAGCATTGATACGAACACGACAGCGAGAACGATCTGCGGAAAAGCAAGGATGACATCCATGAACCACATGAGCGAACCGTCTACACGTCGACTGCTGTAGCCGGCGATCATTCCGATAGCGAGTCCGATTAGCACGCCAAGGATCGTGGCGGTCAAGGACATCCACAGCAGGGTGCGGCCACCATGCAGTACTCGTTGCAGAACGTCCTGGCCTAGGAAGTCGGTGCCCAGGAGAGCCTGCCCGGACGGGCCGATGAACGGTACCCCGACGAATGCATTGGGGTCACTGCGGCTTATGAGCGGTCCGAAAAGTGCTATCGCGACGACAAACCCACTGAGGGCTAGGCCTACACAGGTTCGAGGCTGTCGAAGGGCAGTGCGCCAAGTAACCGACCACGCGGAACGGGGCCGTCGCTCGGCCTGCGCATTCGGCTGTGCAGATGTCATGCACCCACCCCCCTCAACCGAGGCGTAAGGCGCACCACGAGGAGGTCAGCGAGCAGATTCACCACGACGTACACCGCCGCAAGGAACAGCGCTGTTGCCTGGATGAGCGGGAGGTCACGGGCCGACACGGCCTCGAGTAGAAGTCCGCCGAGTCCCGGGAAGCGGAAGACGTACTCGATGACGACGATGCCGCCGGCAAGATAGGCGAGTATCAGCGCGGTGCCATGCACCACAGGAACCATGGAGTTCCGTAGTGCGTGATTAACCAGGATGCGTCGCTCGGGTATCCCGCGCAGGCGGGCGGTCAGTACGTACTCGGAGTCCAGTGCATCGATAAGCGAAGCTCGGACCAGCCTGATGAGGTACGGCGAGATTGCCAGCACGAGAGCAAAGGCCGGTAGGGCAAGGGCTGCGGGATTGGAGAAAGCCGATTCCTCCGGAGGGAAGATCGATACCGCCGGGAAGATCTTCATCACGCCAGTGGCGAAAATCACGACGAGGCCAAGGCCGATCACGAACTCCGGCAGAGCGTTAAAGGTCAGGCTCGTAACCGAGATCCCCTGGTCGAGGGGTCCGTCACGCCGGGCGGCAGAGATGCCGCCGAGCAGAATGCTGAGCGGGAGGGCGATGAGGATGGCGCAGAGTGCGAGCGCGATGGTATTCACGGCACGCGGTGCCAGAAGTTCTTCAACCGACCGATTGTTGACGAGCGACAGGCCGAAATCACCGGTCACGAAGTTACGCGACCAGTCCAGGTACTGCTCAAGCGCAGACCTGTTCAGCCCAAGCTGGGACCGCAGCGCCTCGAGTTTTTCCGGGGTCGCATCGCGCCCGAGGATTGACTTCGCCGCATCGCCAGGAAGTACCTGAGTTGCCAGGAAGATGAGGATTGACACCGCGAACAGCGTGAGGATCCCCCCGCCGATGCGCCGCACCCACCAGGGAGCGACGCGACGACGAGGGGATCCCTCGGCTGAAATCGAGATCGAGTCCGTACGTTCAGAAAGACCGGATTCAGCAGATGTCACGACATCCAAGCCCGCGCGAAGTCGTACGAGGTGAGTGGCAGTCCGTACTTGTCGGGCACGAAGCCATTCACGCCCTGCGCCACCGCGTCGACAACTGTTGCGTAGGTCCAGATGAGATTGCCACCGCGATCAAACTCGATCTTCTGCATCTGATCTGCGATGTCCTTGCGCTTTGCCTCGTCAAGCTCGGCAACACCCTTCTTGTACAGGGAGTTGTACTCCGCATCGTTGAAATGCGTGATGTTGTAGGTGCTGGTCGGGAGCTGGTTGAGGCCGACCTGAATGAAGTACTCATTCGCGTTGAAGAAGTCGCCCGAAAATGGCCACTTGCCGTAGCCCTCGAAGTAGGCCGGGAGATCCATCTTCTTGAGATTGACCGTGACCCCAGCCTCCTTCGCCTGCTGGACAAGCACTTGGGACGCCTCGACGGTTCCCGCGATGTAAGGCGCGGTGGCCAGCTCGACAGTGAGATCGGACTTTCCGGCCGACTTCAGCAGGCTCTTTGCCTCCTCGATGTTCTGCTCGCGGACCAGCGCCGAGTCGTACATGGGGTCGTACTTGTTGAACAGGTCGTTGCCGACCTGCCCGTATCCGGCCAACGCCTGGTCGATCATCTGCTGGCGATCGACCAGCAGTCGCATGGCCTGTCGGACTCTGACATCGGTGAAAGGCTCCTCGTCGACCGCCATGGCGAAGAATCGGGTTGCGCCGCTCAACGACTCGATGATCTGCATCTTGCCGTCGGCTTGCACAGCCGCAATCTGTCCTGGCGGGAGTGCCTCGGTGGCTTGGATCTGGCCTGCGATGAGGGCATTGATGCGCGGCGCATCGTCGTTGAATGAGACGAAGTCCAGTTCGTCGAGCCACACGTCGCCAAAGTAGTTCTCGAATCGCTTCATCGATGTGAGCTCGCCCGGTGTGAAGGACTTCAGCTCGAACGGACCAGATCCGATCGGCTTTGCTGGGTCGTAGCCAATCGGGACGATTCCTGAGGCGATCATCGCGAAGGGCTCGGTGAAGATCGCCGTGGGAGACTTCAGGTTGAACTGGACAGTGCGCGCATCGAGTGCCTTCATTCCCGCCGGGTCAACCCACGGCATGAGTTCGGCAACAGCCCCCTTGAGCTCGAAGATGCGCTGCACGGTGAAGATGAGATCCTCGGCAGTTATGGGCTTGCCGTTGTGGAACTCGGCACCATCAACGAGACGAACCGTCCAGGTTGTGCCCGTGCTGTCCGGCTCGGCTGATTCGGCGAGACTCGGGAGGAGGTTGAGGGTCTCGGGGTCGCGCTTGAATAGGGTGGCATAGAGATTGAGCGAGCGCGCGAGATCAGAGTTGGCCAGGATGCCGACGTGCGCATCGGCCGTTTCCATCGGACCGCCGCCTCCAAGGCCGACGCGCAGGAGTCCACCGCGCTTCGGGGTCCCGGCTGCCAGGGTCGCGCTTGCGATCGCGCTCGCACCGCCAGCGGCCCCTCCTGTGGAGCTGCCGCATCCTGAGAGTAGTGGAATGGCTGCCGCAGCACCTCCGACGGCAAGCGATGCAAGGAGAAATGATCGACGGTCTAGTGGACGCTTGGTCATGTGCGGCTCGCCTTCTCTTGATGGTACGAACGGTTGGTGTCAGGTAACGACTACGCGTGGCGCCTTCGACGTGATACACGCAATGGCGACCCATTTGTCACCTCAACTAAATCAAACTTCATTTCCTCTCACACCGCATTCATCACTCCAAGAGTCATTTGGTCAATGCCAATTTAGTTGCGTGTGATTCTGCTCATGCATGACTGAATTCAGCTTCAGCGCAGTGGCGAGAATGCCCTGAGTTCAGTACCAGAAGTTCGACCGACGACTTGTTCCGCCAGGACTCGACCGGTGATGGGACCGAGAGTGACTCCCCACATTCCGTGCCCACCCGCAACAAAGACACCGGGCGTAGAAGTCCCACCAATGATGGGCAAACCATCGGCCGACACGGGCCGCGGCCCAATCCAGAGATCTTCCACCGAATTGGCATCAATCGAGTCGATGTAGGGCGCAAGAGTTGTGAGGAGGAGGTCCCATCGACGCTGCGTTCCGGGGGCATCCGGTCGGCCGAATTCCATCATGCCGGCAACCCGCATCCAGCCGTCGGGCACCGGTGTGCACGCCAGCCTGGCCTTCGGGAAGTACAGGGGGCCTTGCGGCTGGGTCGCTACGGGAACCGTCAGGCTGTAACCGCGGCCGGCTTGCACTCGCACCTTCACGCCATGCGGGCGTACGAGTTCAGGCAGCCAGGCACCCGTAGCGATCACGACCGCGTCGGTGTCGAATTCTGCGGCCTCACCCTTGATGACGACTCGATCTCCACGACGGGCCACCCCTGTGACCGGCCAGTCGTGAGTGAGGGTTCCTCCACGGCGGACGACTGCCTCGGCAAGGGCATGCGTGAACCTCGCAGGGTCCACGTAGCGCTGACCATGAATCCTCACGCCGAACCGCAATCCTTGAGCCAGGAGAGGCTCCGCTGCAGCTAGCTCACTCGACGTCAGGAAGTCGGCATGGACTTCCTGCCCGGATCCCACCATGAGGCGCAGTTCTTCGATCAACGGGTGCGCATCATCCTCGTGGAGAAATCCGCACACGACAGGCGCCGATACCGTCTCAGCCTGTACGTCACCGTCGATCATCTGGTCGTAGGCACTGAGCGAGGGTTGATTCAACCGACGCATGCTCGCCATCGACGTAGACCACGTCTTCGCACGACAGTTCTTAGCGAACTCGAGAAGGAAGGCAGAAAGGGATCCGCTTGGCCTCAGCGGTACAACAAGAGGAGACGATCGGTTAGTAATTGCCTTAATGCCGTATCGAAGAACGGCCGGTTCCGGAAGCGGGGCTGAGAGCGACGGAGTGAGCCACCCTGCATTCCCCCAGGATGCGCCAGCAGCGACACCCTCTCTATCTACAACTGTGACC
>JBIISH010000097.1:0-6308 GCA_044341115.1 Candidatus Nanopelagicales bacterium | reverse complement strand
CTGGCGTGTGTGCACGAAGAATGTCTTCGTCCGTGGCCGGAACAGCATCGATGCGGACGAGGTGCTTCGCGAGCCCGGAGGTTTCGACCAAAGAATGAAAGCGCTGCTTGGATTCCGGTGATTCGAAATGTTGGTAGGGCTGAGAAATCAGGCTCGGCGGGAGCAGTCCCGCATAGGAGCCGGTGTGATGCCAGCCATACAACTCATTCCACACATACCCAGTAGTCACGAATTTATCCCTACGTCCAAGACTTCTCTTCTTGGTCCCATGCGCCACCAGGTAGGGCGCCGGGCTTAATGAATGCATCAAGCACGTTCGCCATGATCTGCGACACATTGTTCTCAAAATCAAAACTGGGTAGCGCACTCATCCAAGCAATGGAACCCGTGGAGAAGACCGCACCATTGTTTGCCGTGGTGAAGTACGTCATGTCTGCTCGAACCGTTTCACTTTGAGTGCCGAGCGTGCCCGGATGGTTGAACAGAATATCTTCGTGAACGCTCGCATAGTTATCCGACCAACTCGTGGACGAGGCCAACAACTTGGTATGGGGCGGGGTGCCGAGTTCAAGGTCGTAACGCTCGGTTTCAAGTCCAGCGGCACCACCTAGGGCAAGACCAAAGTCACCGAAGACTTCGCCTTCCACGCCATCAAAGATCCACGACACCGAACGGTGGTAACTATCAGGCATCCGCTGATAGGGGTGGCACTCATCAAAGCCTTGGGTGGTGAATCCGACCCCGGTGAGCTTCTGCGGTGGTCGCGCACGGTTGCGCCAAATTCCGCCACGCTCAGCCGACGTTGCGTGGTAGTACTCGCCAGGCTCCGCCTGCCATGCGCGCATGCCAGCCTCACCCTTGCGCACCTCCATGATTTCCGGCTCGCCGTCGCGATAGGAAATCACCCAGTAGAAGCCATTTCCGCCGAGGTACATCAAGCGGCCGCCATCAGCCACGTAGTCCTCTAAATCGTTCAAGCCCTGCTCATGCCAGTACTCAGGATGCGAGCCGGTGAGCACCACGGAGTACTGCTTCAGGAGGTCAACCCCATCTCGGGTCAGATCGTGATCGGTGGCAACGTCGTAGGCGTATCCCTTGGCCTCAAGCCAACCGATCGTCGAAAGATCGCGCGGGAACTGCCACACGGTGCCGATTGCGGACGAGCGCCACTTGGGACGCATGTTCAGAATGGGCCGTTTCCAGGATGTGTAACACACACCCGCACCATCATTGTGGTGGTCATATGTGGACCGACCAAACCGAGGATCTTGGTAATAATCGGCTTCGGCTTCAGAGAGTACCGCTGGATGAGACATGATCGCCTGACCCACGGGAACGTGGTGCACGATCATTTCATTGGCGTACGCGAGGTATGAATTCGTGGGCATCAGGTAAAGGATTGGTGCAGTTGCCTTAAGCGGACGCACAAAGAATGGAATGTGATCCTCGACGGCGCCGATCGTTACCCGGGCTGCGTAGGCACCGCTTCTGGTTCCTTCAGGAACTTTCCAGGTAAATGTGGTGTCCCACCCGCAATCCATCACCGCATCGTCATGAAATTCAATGCCGCCATACTCCGAGGGGGCCACCCGCCAGTCATCGTGCTTGCCAGACCAGTTGAAACCGGTCATCGCCCGGACCGGACGCTCAAGTCCCATGGCATGCAGTGCGTTCGGGCTGACGTCAACAATCACATCGCCAATGCCATCCTCGCCGTAGCCCGCCGAGGTATCCCATTGCGCCACATGAGCTGCCCCGGTGTAGGTGCCGTCCTTCAGTGCCTTCAAGTCAGCTACCGAAAGAGCGGCACCGATTACTCCGCTGCGATCGATTTTTCCGTTGTACAGAAAGTCCTTGTATTCACCCCGGATACTCGCTGAGTTGTGGGCTGCTGCCCACATAAACGGCGAGGCGGGCAATGCGGCCTTGACCCGAAGCTTTTGCTCCACCGCTGCATGGTGATCGAAGGGTGCTACCCGGCCAAGTCGACCGTTGTACGGCGACACCACCGCTTCTTGGAACATTGCCGCCTGCCCTGACTTCGGGTCGAAGGAAGCCGCAACGAAATACCACGTGTGATGCATGAGAGGGATCGGCGAAGTGATTTCGTCGGTGTCTTCACCGTCGCCCACCAAAAAAGCTAGATGCCCATCCGGGTTTATGCACAGTGCGTATCCGGCGGTCTCGTCGAGCGCGAAGCGACCCAAGATCACCTGCCGACCCTTACCGGGGGTCGTGGGGAAAATGTGCGAGTAGATCGTGATCGGGCCGGTAATGCCCAGTTTGTTGTCAGGGTCATCGACAACCGCAGCATTACCCACGTCAACAAACTGCTTGGTGACAGCATGCTCACCCGAAAGTACAGTTGGAACGACTTCCTCGATGAAACCCGGGCCTTCAGGGTGCTCGTCACCGTGAATCAACCGCACGATCTCCACCTGCGCCGAAGACGCATTGTCAACACTCACTTGGAAAGAGACTTCCTCGCCAGGAGCCACGCTCACCTTGTCGGTGTAGCCCGTGATCGAAATCGTTGCCATATCTGCCTCCAGTTTCTCAGGATGCTCGTAAATCATTTACTCGCCGAAGGAAGACTGCGTGGTACGCCTCTTCCAGCGAGGGATAGGTCTTGTCGTCAACAATGCGCGGTGGGACACCGGGCAGCCCGCTGAGAGCAACCACCCGGTACGACGCGAAAGGTTCCACGCAATACACCGCGTATTTATCAGGAATCGGAGCTTTGCGGAAGTAGTTGAGCATTCGCTCGAGATGGTCGGAATGCTGTCCCATCGGCTTGAGCTCATGCTCTTTGATGATTTCGGGATCGATCCACGACTTCAAGCGATCACGAAGTGTTCGTTCAAACACACGCCCAACGATCAGGCTCTTATCGTGGATGTCAGGGGCTTGCTGGGGTAGGTACTCCGCATAACGGCCGGTGATCGCTGCCCGGTGCAATGCTTGCCGACGCTCCCGGATCTCCTGGATCTGCGCTTTGAGTCCGAAGATGCCATTGCGGGTATACAAAACTGACAAAAGAGCCAATACACCAACAAGAACAATCCGCCAGGGCCCCCAATCGGTAAACCACTGGGTAATCCCCACGACGATGACCGTTCCGATCAATGCACCCTCTGCTTTGCCCAAGCCACCGATCACAATCATGGCAAGCATAAGAAGCAGTAGTTCCAAACTGAAGATCTGCAGTGAGGTGCCACCGATATAGGTCGCATAAAAGGCACCCATGAAACCGAGAGCCGCCGAGGCGATGATGAAGACGTGGGTGCGCGCCTTCTGAAAATCGACACCGATCGCCGACGCGAATGATTCGTCTTCCTTGGAAGTTGCTGCCGATTTCAGCATGAGTCCGATGCGCCCACCATTAACCCAGCGGAACACAATGAGGATCACGATCAATGCCATGAAAGCCGTGAGATAAAGCAGGGACTGGCCGGCACGAGTAGTGAGTAGATCCGAAGGCACGATCTGGTCCACCCCGAAAAGTGCACCATTGAACTTTCCACCCAGTGCATCAGACTGCGTAACGAAATTACGCATGAACTCGGAGAGCCCGAGCGTGAGAAGTGCGTAGTACAGGCCATCGAGCCTGCGAGCCGGGAGCGAAATTATCCAGCCCATGAGTGCACCAAAACCAGCACCCGCAACAAGCATCAATGGCCACGGCAACCCGTACGTGATGCTCAGATACGCCGCTCCATACGCTCCGACGCCCACTGTGGCGAGCGTGGCGAAGGACTGCAAGCCGGCCGTGCCAAGGATCAGAGTCCACATGACGTTGATAGCGGCGTAAATGCAGATGATTCCGAACAGGGAGAGGAAACGCTGATTGCCTACCCCGAGCGGAAGGACGAGAAGGATGGTGAGTGCCGCGATCCAGAAAAGTGGTTTCTTGTCAGTGAGCACCAGTTCCCGGCGCAACGTTTTCGGATTGAACTGGCCTTGCAACTTCAGAACCGAACGCTTGGTTCCGAAATAGCGACGACGCTTGAAAACACGATCGGTGTTAACTGGCCACTTAGGGCGCCATGAACGTCGGCCCACTAACGGGGTGGATTTACTCACGGACATCCTCCAACAAGCCACCCAAACCGCGGGGCCGGAAAATCAGGATCAGGACGACGATGCCAAATAGCACGAACGGCACCAACGACTGTTGCAGGTAGCGAGCGGTGACAGCTTCGGCAAACCCCACTAGCCCAGCGGCAATGACCGTTCCTGGAATTGATCCAAGGCCACCCGCGAGAGAAATGATCAGCCCCACCGTAAGTGGCTGCACCCCGGACGTTGGACTGACAAAAAAGATCTGCGCAAGCAACACGGAGGAGAGCCCAGTCAGCGCGCCGCTGATTGCGAGTACTCGCATGCCCGTGGTTCGCACTGAAACACCCACAACTGCAGCGCCGAGCGGGTTCATCATCATCGCGCGCATCTGCAAACCGCGGCGACTACTGCGCATCCACAGGATCACTAAGCCCAACATCACCGATGCCACAATGATCGTGCCCAGTTGCCCGTATGAGATCCCCGCGTCGCCAAACTCGATTCGGCCCTCACCAAACACTGGTGGCAACGGCTTATTTTGCGGTCCAAAGAAAATTAACCACACCTGGGTGCCGATCAGGCTGATGGCGAGCGTCGCGATCAAACTGCGGGTACGGAAGTTATCTCGATCTTGGAGCGGAAGAAACGCAATAGAGCCCACCGCAAGACCGGCAACCGCGGAGCCGAGCATTCCGAATGTCAAGACGCCTGCGGAAAGTAACGGACCAGAGATACCGGCAGATATCGCGAATTCAGCAAAGACCCACGCTGCGTAGCCGCCCGCGGTGAAAATGAAACCTTGAGCAAGGTTGAGCATTCCGATGCTGGCCCATGTGAAAGAAATACCGATCGCAACGAGTCCGTACATTGACGCGAGAACTGCGGCACTGATGATTACTTCGATCACAAGGACACCGCCGCTGAAGGCGGGATATCGCCGAGCGCTTCGCCCACATCGAGTTTGAGTTCACCCGCGTGCATACCCAGCACACGTTCCACTCTGCCTTCTAGGAGTGGCAAGTTTTGCTCAGCGATGATCATCGCGCCCTCGCCAATGTCGATTTCGCACAGAGCCGCGACAAGTCCGATAGAGATCTTGGGAGCCAGACCAAGGGAAGGCTCATCCACCAGATACAACGTCGCGTCCGACATCAAGGCCCGGCCTACCGACACCATCCGACGCTCTCCTCCGGAGAGGGTGCCAGCTGTTTGCCCGAGCAATTTGGACAGCGGTGGGAAAACCTCAAGGACGCTGTCGCGACGACGCTTGCGTGATCGCCACGTGACACCTGAATAGGCCCCGGAATCAAGATTCTCGCGAACGCTGAGACCGGGAAAAATTGCATCCCCTTGCGGAGCAAGTGCGATGCCGCGTCGAACAATGGAAGGGGTCTTTCGGCCCACCCCGTGAGTTCTCCGACCGCCTATCTCCTCGCCCTTGAAAAGAATCGAACCGTCTTGCCAACCGGTCAAACCCACGATTGTGCTCAGCAGCGTTGTTTTGCCGTGGCCATTGAGACCGACCAAACCCACTCGTTCACCAGGATTGATCGTCAGATTCAGATCGTGCAGTACTCGTACCGGTCCATAGCCAGACGAGAGGCCTTGAATTTCCAGAATTGGGGTAGTCACGCCACCACCTCGGTCTCTTCAAGACCCAACACTTCACCGGTGAGTGGAATATCAAAGTACGCGGCGCGAACGGCTGGCTCAGTAAAGACAGATTCAGGATGTCCTTCCGCAATAATCTGGCCGACATCGAGCACGAGCACTCGTGATGCAACCATCGCAAGCAGTTCTAGACGATGTTCAATGAGGAGTACTGCCACGCCGTACTCCTGAGAAAGTTTGCGGACGATTAGATCAATTTCATCGATTTCTGAGCCGGTCAAACCCGAGGCTGGTTCGTCTAACAGAATGATTTTGGGCTGCCTCAGCAGCAGGCACGCGAGCATAAGTTTGCGGCGCTCAAGAGTCTCAAGGGCACCGGTGGGTGCATCCAACGGCGCGCGCATGCGGACAAACTCATAGGCCCATTCGAGTCTCAGACGTGACGGATATGGCCTGTAAGCCTTGCGAGCGGCCTTCAATGTTTCAGCAACCGTGAGAGCTGCTGGAACAATTGGCCTTTGGTAACTGCGAGCTAGTCCGCGCTCTACTCGAAGCCGCATCGGCAGCTTTGCAACCGACTCACCGGCAAAGACAACGTCGCCACCGTGGCGGAGCTGTCTGCCCGAACGAACTTC
>JBIISH010000096.1:0-6390 GCA_044341115.1 Candidatus Nanopelagicales bacterium | reverse complement strand
GGCTGTGGTTCCTCGCGCTCTTTGCGTTGATGTCGGTGGTCTGGGACGTATCTGCCCGGCGCGCAGTGGGCACCGAACGACCCTGGGCCGCAACGCTTCTGCGAGATGCTCCGATAGCTGCTCTCACCATGATTCCGATAGCCATTGCGGTCTACCTGCTCTCCTGGACCGGCTGGCTCGTCAACGACACCGGTTGGGGGCGTCAGTGGGCTGACGAGCATCCCGATTCGATCATCCCGGCTGGCTTGAGGTCACTGTGGAACTACCACGGCCAAGCGTGGAACTTTCATGTCAATCTCGAGACGGAACACAGCTATTCGAGCAATGCACTTTCGTGGCCGTTCATGGCGCGGCCTACGTCGTTCTTCTACGAGGGTGGCGAAGACATCGCCTCCGGCTGTGAAGTCGAAAAGTGCTCGGCCCAAGTAACCGCACTGGGTAACCCGATCATTTGGTGGGCAGCGCTGCTCGCCGTGCCATACCAACTATGGCGGTGGGTGGCCAAACGCGATTGGCGTTCAGGAGCTGTGCTGGTGGGCGTCCTTGCAGGTTGGGGGCCGTGGCTGCTCTACCTAGAACGCACCATCTTTACCTTCTACACAGTTGTCTACGCACCATTTGTGATGATGGCCGTGGCCATGACACTTGGTGATGTGCTGGGGCCAACTGATGCGAGCCCGCGCAGACGCAAGACCGGAATCGCTGTTGTTGCAACGTTCCTTGTGCTCGTCATCCTTGCTGCGTGGTGGTTCTATCCCATCTGGACCGGACAGGTGATTCCCTACGACCAGTGGCGCCTGCGCATGTGGTTCCAGTCGTGGGTGTGACCACCGAATTACTGAGCTAGTAAGCCATTCATTTCAGCGATCTCAGCCTGCTGCGCAGTGATGATCTGCTGAGCGAGTTCACGTACCTCGGGGTCTGAACCCTCGGCGAGCACATCCTCCGCCATCTCAATCGCACCCTCGTGGTGGGCGATCATGCCGGTCAAGAACAGTTGATCGAACTCAGGCCCACGTGCCGATTCAAGTTCTGCCAACTGATCATCGGTCAGCATCCCCGCCATCGTGTGACCTTCATGTCCGCCCGAATCGGCACCGAAACGCTCGAGGAAACCGTTCATCTGCGCGATCTCGGGGTCTTGCTCCGCCTTGATCGCAGCCGCCAACTCCAGGATCTCTGGATTCTCGCTGATCGACAATGCGAAATTGGACATCACGATCGCCTGCTCATGGTGCGGAATCATCATCTGCGCGAACGCCACATCCGGACCGGCAGCAGAGACCGCATCAGAATGGTCGGAAGAACACCCCACCAAGGCGATTGCGGCGACGGACAGAGCAGCAGCGATGCGAACCATGCGTGATCTCATTTATCTATTGTGCGTTATGCGCCCTGCCGCGCAAACTGAGTCCTCACCGGCGGCAGCGGATTCCCTTTGTGATGCCCTTTGCTGAGCCCGCAGCGGCGGTTCTCAGAGCTGAGCCGGGAGGTTTCACCGCCCAGAGAGGCTCCTGGTGGAGTCGGGGAAAAATTTTGGTGGAGCTGAGGGGATTCGAACCCCTGGCCTTCTCATTGCGAACGAGACGCGCTACCAACTGCGCCACAGCCCCTTAACAAGCGGCCGTCAGGTTAGCAGTGACAAACCATCTGGAAGATCTGCAGGGTGGAAAGGGCTCGATCAGCCCGTTGCCGACTCGGGCATAGCCGTACTGCGCTGCTGGGCTACGACCGGAATTTCCGCAGTTTCATCGGCACCTCGAGTTGCAGGCGCGGGATCAACAAGATCGGCAGCGGTCACCCGAGGACGACGCATTGCCCGGGCAGTTTCCACCATGGCATTGCCAGTCCATTCGCCTTCAACGGAGCGATCGAGAGCTCGCGGCATGGACGTAGCCCGAGGAGCCGTGACGTATGTGGGAAGGGTCGTGGGGACAGCTTCCCAACTTTGGTCGTCATCTGCCCACGGATCCCACGACTCGAAATCGTCTAGATCACGCGTGCGAGGTGCAACGGCATCCATCTCGACCTCAATGCGCGAACGAGCTGGGGCGACCCGGTGCACTCGGGCAGATGGACGGGCAGCACTTTTGCGAGCAGGTGCCGTAACAGCGGAGGCAACAAGGAAGGCAATCAGAGGTACCGCAGCCACCATCGGCAACCACATGGGTGCCATCGCGGCCAGCGCAGCGAGCAAAGTGAGCAAAACGGTCAAAGTGAGCGCACCGAGAACCACTGCCCGACGCTTGGCAGCTACCTCTTGTGCATGGGTTTGGCGTTCGCGAGACATCAGCCCCCCAGTCGAATTTCGTCCAGTTCCGGCTGGATGGTCAGGGTGACTGCCTGAGCCAAGTGACCTCATAGCGGAACTAAAGCGAGCAGTTGATCGGACTTCGCTGATCTGATCGTGCCGACGTAGCCACATCGGAATGAGAACCGCCGCCCAAAGAGCGATGATTACGACGTAGATCAGTCCCGTCACGAAGCGAAACTTATTCCCCTGATTAGGTGACAGCGCGCAAGCGAGCAGTGAAACTTTTCGTGTCGCGCTACAGCAAGAAGTCCTTGGAGGGTCGGGCAGATCGGATTCGCGACACCGTATTTGGCGAAATCTGTCCGCGAAAAAGCACATAGGTCACGTGATCTCGCCAGGCACCATCGATATGCAGGTAGTCCGACCGCGTTCCTTCGACCGTGTAGCCGACCTTCTCCGCGACAGCCCGAGAGGCAAGGTTTTCTGGCCTGATGTTGATCTCCAAGCGGTGAAGCAGCAGATCGGCAAAGCAAAAATCGGTCCCCATCGCCACCGCCATCGTGGTGATGCCTTTCCCGGAGACCGCTTGGTCGATCCAATAACCGATGTAAGCGGACCGTAGTGAACCGAGCGCAATGCCACCGATGGTCAGTTGCCCCACGAATCTGCCCTCATATTCGATCGCCCACGGCAACAACCGACCGGCGCGAGCTTCACTTCGAGATCGACGCACCATGCTGGCAAAAGTTGGTGGCTGCTCGCCACTCTCCCGCCCCTCTTCGGGCATGGTCGCATCCCACGGCTTGAGGTAGTCAGCATTACGACGACGGACCTCCTGCCAAGCGCGGGAATCACGGGTGCGCAGTGGGCGCAACCGGATGTCACCTTGAACCAGTGTGACCGGCCAATGCGGAGTGGACATCAGTTCGCGGGCGGCAGCATGGCGGTGAAATCAACGAGCCACGAGCGCAGATCCGGGCCGAGGTCATCGCGCTCGCACGCAAGGGTGATGACGGCCTGGAGGTAGCTGAGCCGATCGCCGGTGTCGTAGCGACGGCCGCTAAATACGACTCCTCGCACGCCGCCACCGGAAGCTGCTGGAAGTTGAGCGAGCACCTGCAGTGCGTCGGTGAGTTGGATTTCGCCGCCTTTGCCCGGTTTGGTCACCCGGAGGATCTCGAAGACGGCGGGATCGAGCAGGTAGCGGCCGATGATGGCAAAGGAACTGGGTGCATCTTCAACCGAGGGCTTCTCCACGAGGCTCTCCACCTCGAGCACATCCGGTGTTGACGTGGGTGTGACCGCGGCGCATCCGTAGAGCGAGATGTTTTCCCGTGGAACTTCCATCAGGCATAACACGCTGCCGCCGAATTCTTCGCGCACTTCGATCATGCGTTCAAGGATCGGGTCGCGTGGATCGATCAGGTCATCACCGAGCAGCACGACGAATGGCTCGTCCCCAACGAAACTTTCGGCGACCAGAACGGCATGGCCGAGTCCGAGCGGGTTACCTTGACGCACGTAGTGAATGCGGGCGAGATCACTCGACGCGGTCACCAGGTCCAATCGCTCCTGGTCACCCTTTTCGCGAAGTACTTGTTCCAACTCCGTGTTGTGATCGAAATGGTCCTCGAGTGGACGCTTGCTCCGACCGGTCACGAACAGCACATCGGAGAGTCCAGCCGCAACTGCTTCTTCCACCACGTATTGAATCGCCGGCTTGTCCACCACGGGGAGCATCTCTTTTGGGGTGGCTTTTGTGGCAGGGAGAAATCGCGTACCTAGACCCGCAGCTGGGATGACAGCCTTGCGCACTTCACCGCTCATGCGCCGACCCTACGCGTTTGGCCGGTCCGGTTCGGCAGGATGTGCCCTATGTCTGGGCATAAGCAGGAACCTGAGAAGGGTCTTGAGAAGGCTGAACTAAGGGGGCGGATCCGAGCCGCGCGCCGGGAACGGCTTAGTGCCGATATCGATGGCAGCTTCCGCACTCTCTCCGGCGAGGCAATCAGCAACCTGGTTCTTAGCGAACTCAATCACCTGAGCCCGATAACTTCCGCGAGCTCAGCAAGCTCAGCAAGTTCAGCAAGCATCGTGGCTGTTTATGTTTCTACGGAATCCGAGCCCAACACAGCAATTCTGAGAGCCGATCTGCGTGCGAAGGGTGTCACCGTGTTGATCCCGCGGGTTTCGGGTGAATCTCTTGAGTGGTGCGTCGATGACGATCAGTTTCCGTTGATGGAATCGCGTTGGGGGATCGCTGAGCCCACCGGACCAGCTGTTGGATCAGGTGCTGAATCGTTGCTGGCGTCGAGCGCCATCGTTGTGCCGGCTCTTGCGATTGACGCGAGCGGTTTTCGACTCGGCCAAGGTGGTGGGTTCTATGACCGCGCCCTTGCTGAACTAGGTAGCACCGATCGGCCAATCATGGTCGGAGTGATTTACGACGATGAATTCATCGAAGCAGTGCCCCGCGAAACGCATGACATTCAGGTAGATGTCATCGTTACGGAAAAGCGAGTTATTGCAGCAGTGAAGTAATCGACCAGGTGATGTAAAAGGCCAAAACGCAGCTGGCGGTCATACCGAGGACCGTGATCCAAAACATGCGGCGGGCTTCGGTCCACAATCTTGTTACGGCCCAGCCAAAACCTGAGAACGTGGTGAATGCACCGCAGAACCCTACGAGCAGCATGAGACGCAGGTTTCCTGAAGTGGCTGCAACAACGATGCCGGCCAAAGCTGAACCAACAACGTTCACCATGAACAGCCCGCGCGGAAAATCGGTCAGTGCACGATTCCGGTTCGCAAGACTTTCGACGAGGTAACGCAGTGGCGCACCCGCTACCGCGCCCAGAGCAACCCATAGGTAACTGGTCATCATGAGGCTGCTCATGGGCCGGTCCTACGAGGTATGGTCTTTAAAAGTGTGGTCTCAAGCAGCGCACTCGCCCGAACTCCCAGTGGCACCGCGAGCAGGCCCGCGATCAAAGTCGCACCCATATAAATGAGAGCGGTGCCAAACTCTGAACCGTTCGCGGTAATCACCACTTCAGCGGCAAAAGCCGAGAAGGTGGTGAATCCGCCAAGGAGACCCGTCACGAAGAAGACGTGCACCCACGGTGGGGTCGCAGGTGTGAGTCGTGCGGCCACCAAGCCAATGGAAAAACAGCCGACCAGATTGACCACGAGAGTGGCCCAAATAGTCGAGTGAACCAGAGGGGCCGAAGCCTCGATGGCGAACCGTGCCAGGGAGCCCAGAACCCCGCCCAATGCGACCAGCAGCACTCGCGAAAACGTCAACTGCTGCACAGGCGAACCCTAGGGAGAACTCGAGATTTAGCACTCCTAACCCGTGAGTGCTAATATTGGACCTTCCCATGAGGGGTTTTCCCAGGAGGATCAGTGCCCACGTACGAGTACGAGTGCTCTAGTTGCGACACCACCCACGAAGTGGTGCAAAAGATGACTGATGCCACCTTGACCGAGTGCCCCGAATGCGGTCACTCCCCCATTCGCAAGCTTTTTACCGGTGTTGGCGTCGTCTTCAAGGGCTCCGGGTTTTATCGGAATGATTCGCGTTCGTCTGGCGAGGGTGGCACGGGCAGCTCGAGTAGCACGACTGCCACAAAGTCGGAAAGTACAAAGTCTGAAACTACAAAGTCGGAAACTACAAAGTCTGGAACCACGAAGGCCGACACAGGTAGCAGCACGAGCACCCCCAGCACAACGACGAGTGCCCCTGCAAAGACTGAGTCGAAGAAGCCCGCTTCCACAACCTAACGCTCACGCTATGTCAGTGTCAGGCTGTGGATAGCCGTTCGACATGATCGACAAACCCACCTAGCGTCAGGCACATGCGGTCACTTTCTCACCTGGCCGCGCGCTTTCCCAAGGTCGCTCGCGCGCTGCGGCGTCATCGAAGAATCGTTGCCGCAACCGTGGCCGGTCTCGGCGTGCTTTTCGCGTTAACGTCACTTCAACAATCGCCCGCACCTCCTGCGCTTCTTAGCGACAACCGCATCTCCAACAATCTGCAAGCTGGCGAAGTTGCAGTGCCCGTCACTCTCTCTTCACCCTCCTCTGCATCAGCTCTGAGCGTCGGGGATCTCATCGATCTTGTAGCGACCACATCT
>JBIISH010000095.1:0-6397 GCA_044341115.1 Candidatus Nanopelagicales bacterium | reverse complement strand
AGAGATTGCACCTCATATCTGCCATCGACGGTCGTGCCGACGAGGTTTCGGCGCGCAGAACTCTCCACCCTTGCGAGTGTAGGTAGCAGGCGCGCTCTCGCAGAGGTGCCACGCCTACGTCAGGTGAGCTAGCACCTGATTGAGTCGCTCATCAATGGATCCTGTGACCTGCAGCACGTTGATGTGTGCAGCTTGGAAGAGTGGAATGACCTCAGTCCGGATGATCACATCAGCCGCGTCGCGAAATTCCGGGCCATCTCGTTGCCCGAGATCGGGAGTCCACTCGAAGTCAGGGCTGCACCACACCACCAAATCACTCACCGGACTCAACTCCATGGAAACGCGGAACAACGAAGAGTCGTCGTAGTAGAGCTGGCTATACACCGCGGTCATGATGGGTGCCGGATCGCCGATAACAAAACCCCGATCAAGTTCTTGGCTCTCGGCAATGGCTATGCGCTCTGCTTCGGCTTGCTCTCTCAAAATCGACGCCTGTTCATCAACCCTCGGAGCACGCCCGTGCAGGTCGACGAAAGCGCGAAGGGACTCTGGCACAACCACCGCATCAAGTCGCAAGCCAAGAGCATGCGCCAAGGAAGATTTGCCAGTGGCTTCACCACCAATGAGATTGATCAACATTGTCAGGCAGTTACGGGTATGGCCGATTCGCTGAGCGGCGCACGACGAGCCTGCCACGAACGCCAACCCACGATTGCCATGATGATCAGAACCGCATAGAAGAGTGACGTGAACCACAAGCTTTGTGTTGCATAGAGAGCAACACCAACAACATTCACCACAATCCACATCAACCACGCCTCAGCGAATTCACGCACCATCAAAACTTGGGCAATCACGCTGAATACGAAAACAAATGTGTCAGGCCACGGTGCCGGATCGCCTATAGCCGCGAGGACCGGCACGAGTGCCAGCCAGGCCACCGCGCCACCTGTCACGATGAAGAGACGTGATCGAGAGGAAAGAGTGGTGGGTGCGATTCCCTTTGGACCCCAGCCAAACCAGCCCCAGATTGCAGAGGCCATGAAGACGAGTTGCAGTGCGGCAGTGCCATAGAGAGCAAACTCCCAGAGCAACCAGCCGTAGAGCAGACTCGAGAGGAAGTAGAAAGGCCACGCCCAACGGGTGCCGCGAATGGCCAGCCCAATCCCCAAAAACGCCGTGATAACCGCGCCCAATTCAAGGAAAGTTACTTCATAGCCCCATGCAACAAAGGCAGTTGCGAGTGAATCGAACATGAGAATCTTTTCCTCCCTACGCCGGCATTACCCGAACAGGTTCAAAACGGTCGGTGGCGCGTGTGCCACCCTCTCAGCTTCGTTGGCCGAAGCTCCCGTGCATGTTGAGTTGTTGAATGAGAGTATAGGGGGGTGGGTCAGTTCTCGTATGTCGCGGTTCTGGTTTTCGTTTTGGTCGGTTCGATGTGGCTTGAATTTGCACTCCGCACCAGAGTGTTCAAGCGCCCCCGGCGTTTGTTGCTAACAGTTCTGCCTGTCACGTTGCCTTTTCTCGTGTGGGATGCCTACGCGATTTCCCAGGGTCATTGGTGGTTCGATACCGATCGCATTCTTGGCGTGTATTTGCCGGGTGGGATTCCCTTGGATGAACTGTTGTTCTTCATTGTGATCCCGATAGCTTCAATCCTCACCCTTGAAGCGGTAAGAAGTGTTCGGGGCTGGCCGGCGGGGGATGAAATCGCATGAGCCTGAGTTATACGCAGATTGGCGTGATTGCAGTGGTCCTGGCCGTGATCTGCGACCTCTTTGTTTTCCGTACTCGGATGATCACTCGACCAATTTTCTGGACCTCCTACGCCATCATCTTCTTTTTCCAACTCATCACCAATGGAATGTTCACCGGCTTCGGCATCGTCAAGTACGACGGCGAGGCGATCATTGGTAACACGTCACCTGAATCGGGTCCACCTCCCTTTATCGGGGAAGGCCGGCTCGCCTTTGCACCCGTTGAAGACTTGCTGTTCGGCTTTGCCCTCGTGCTGCTGTCTATTTCTTTGTGGATCTTTTGGGGTAGGCGCGGTGTTGAACGAACGCCTATGAGTGGGCCGCCGGTGTGGGTGCGCTCCCAGAACCAGGATTGATGCCCTGCACGTGACCCGGTCCGTATTTTCGGCGGGCCCGAACCGCCCTCGCCCAAGCGGGTAAGGCCACTGCAAGACGACGCACAATCGGCACCCGGGCGCGCTTTTTGAATACCTCGTAATCAATCTGCACGACTTGTTCAGCGATGCCGCAGTACAGCACTCGTGCTGCCTCAATGCAGTCACGTGATGATGGATGCAGCATCTCCACCCCGGAGCGCGAGCGGGCTTCAAGCCTGCGCACGCGGTCGATCTGATGCCGAAGCGCTGCTTTGACTTCTGGTGTGGCCACTCGCTCCTCCAGCACAGCCCGATCGACGCCAAACCTTCGTAGGTCTGCCATGGGCAGGTAGACGCGACCTCGGTCGAGATCTTCGTTGACGTCGCGAACAAAATTCGCGAGTTGGAAAGCCACGCCGAGATCCATTGCCCGTTCAAATGCCTCAGGGGTCGTCGGCTCCAGAATCGGAACCATTTGCAGACCAATCACCGCGGCAGAGCCGTACACATACTCGTAAAGATCGTCGTAGGTCTCATATTCGGTAACGGTCAGGTCCATTCGCATGGAGTGCAGGAATGCAGTGAAGTATTCGGTAGGGATGTTCCAGCGCCGCACCGTGTCTACGACCGCCATGCACACGGGATCCTCGGAATAGCCTCTACCTATATCGGCGAGGAAAGCATCGCCCCATGTTTGCAGCCACTCGGCTTTTTCTTCGTCGGTCAGTGTTGAAGAAAGATCATCGACGATCTCATCGGCATAGCGAGCAAATCCGTAGAGAGCATGGACATAGGGGCGCTTGCCGGGGGGCAACAGCAAAGTTGCGAGGTAGTAGGTCTTGCCATGCTGAGCATTGAGCTCCCGGCATCGCTCATAGGACTCGCGCATGCGGGTATCGGTAATCCCCGCGGCATCGAGATCCCGGCTACTCATGTGCACATTGTGGCAGCCCGCTCGCGGCGCCCGATTCAGCGCTGTGCGCGAGAGCGATAAGTCTTATCTGGTCCGGTTACTCGCTCTGCAGCAAGACGACCAGATACCAACACCATGGGAACGCCAACGCCTGGCTGGGTGCCTGATCCGGTAAACACGACGTTCTCGCCCCACAAGTTGCCCGGCCGGAAGGGCCCGGTCTGCATGAATGAGTGCGCGGAAGCGAACGGTGCACCACGCTCCATCCCCTGATCTGCCCAATCGAGTGGCGTGGTCAGGTTCTCCACCTCGATTGCATCACCGAAGCCGATGTATCCACGCTCCTCGAGCGTGCGCACCACCTCATCGCGGTAGCGCGGCCCGGTCTCTTTCCAGTCGATGGGTGCGTCGAGATTCGGCGTCGGGAAAAGAACGTAGTAGAGCTCTTTGCCAGGCGGTGCGAGTTCTGGATCTGAGTAGGAGGTGTTGGTCACCAAAATGCTTGGGTCACTCATGAGTTGCTGCTTGTCGATGAGTTCATCGAACACACCTCGCCATGAGTGCCCGAAGTGAATGTTGTGGTGGGCGATCTTTGAATACTTCGCCGAAGATCCAGCGAGCATCAGGAAGCATGACGGTGAGTAGTCAAGGCGCTTGACCGACCATGGTTCTACTCCCAGCAGATCGCGGTAAGCGACCGGTAAATCCGGGTTCAAAATCACCACGTCGGCAGGGATGCGCTCACCGGATGCAGTGTGCACGGCAACCGCTCGATCACCTACCGTCTCCACCGAGGTAACGGTCGTGTTGTACTGAAAAACCACACCGTTCTTTTCCGCAGCTGCAGCCATTGCCTCTGGCAGCGCATGCATACCACCCTTGGGGAAGAAAACGCCCGCGACTGAATCCATGTAGGCGATTACTGCGTAGATCGCTAGGGCGTCATACGGAGAAAGGCCGGCGTACATCGCTTGGAATGAGTAGATCCGCTCGGTGCGCGGATCGGTCATGTACTCGCGAACCTTGGGTGCGAGCTTTCGGAAGCCACCGATCGCCACCAAGCGAGCCAGGTCAGGAGTGAGTAGGTCGAAAGGAGAGTCGATATTGCGATCGATGAAGTCCTTCATCTCGTACTTGTAAAGCTTTGAAACAAAATCGACGTAACGGCGATAGCCTGCGGCCTCATCAGGTCCGATGATCTGTTCAATTTCTTGGGCCATTTCATCGACATTGCTATGCACATCGAGCTGTGAACCATCGGGGTAGAACGCCCGATACAGCGGGGAGACCGGCTGCAGTTCGAGCCAGTCGTTCATGTCCTCACCGATGGAGTCAAATGCGTCGGCAATCAGGTCGGGCATCGTCAGAACCGAGGGACCGGTATCAAAGCGATAGGTGCCATCTGCGGTTTCAATGTTCAGGCGCCCAGCCCGTCCACCTGGCACTGACTCACGTTCAAGCACTGTCACGTTGCGCCCCGCCCCAGCCAAACGCATGGCCGCAGAAAGGCCTGCCAGGCCTGCGCCCACGATCACCACATTGTCCGTGGGACCGGTAACGGTGCGGGGTGAGGTTCGTGGCATGAAGCGTGTGAGACGGGAAGAAAGAGAGGCCATGGTCTAAGTCTGGTGCAGTTCAGACTCTGCGGCGAGTTGCAGCATGGGCCAGGCCGGTGAGGATCGTCACAGCCTCAGGTTCGAGCTCGACCGTGGTCAACGATGCCAACGCCAATTCGAGCAGATCTCCGATCATCTGTTCGGTGTTGGCCAGCGCCCCGGTTTCCTCAATGATGGCCTGCAGTTCCGTGATTCCTGCGGCGTCGAGGGCAGGATCACCGAGCAAGCGGCCAACCTGAGCAGCCTGGGCCGCGGAGGCCTTTTCTAGGGCGAGGGCGATCATCACGGTGCGCTTACCTTCGCGGAGGTCGTCGCCAGCGGGCTTTCCAGTTTCGCTGGGATCTCCGAACACGCCGAGGATGTCATCGCGCAGTTGGAACGCCTCACCGAGGGGCAGTCCGTAACCCGAATATGCCGCAAACACGGCAGGCCCAGCGCCAGCAATCGCCGCACCAATATGCAGTGGCCGTTCGATTGTGTACTTGGCGGATTTGTAGCGAATCACATTTAATGCCCGGTCGACAGACCCTCCGCCTCGCGCTTGTTCGAGGAGGTCGAGGTACTGACCGGCCATGAGTTCAGTGCGCATTTCGTCATAAACGCCTTTTGCCCGGCATGCCGCAGCATCGCCCAGTCCGCTGGTCAACAGGAGTTCATCGGCCCACGAGAGGCATAGGTCACCGAGCAGGATTGCGGCTCCCACTCCAAAACCTTCAGCTGAACCGATCCATCCTTGGTCACGGTGTGTTGATTCAAAGTGTCGGTGCGCGGCGGGCAGACCTCGACGGGTATCTGATCCATCCATGACATCGTCGTGGATGAGCGCGCAGGCCTGCAGGAATTCCAGTGCCGAAGCGGCTCGCATGACCGACTCTTCACTGCAATCCGAGAAGCTGTCAGCGTTGGCGGCTCCGCGCCACCCCCAGTAGCAAAATGCCGGCCTGAGCCTTTTCCCGCCGGAGAGCAGGCCGGTGAGTGAATCGATGAGAGGGGTGAGATCAGAACTCACTGCGCCCATCGCCAGGGCTTGACGAGCGATGACCTCATCGACAACCTGCTGCACTCGCGGCCGCAAATCCGCGGCATCAAGAGGGTGGACCTGGGCGCTCACGCGGCCGAGCCTAGACGGTGCCCCAGATTGTTGCTCCCACTAACCTTTCGCATATGGATCCCCGGCGCTCGACCGATTCCATCGGTGAGGTCCTTGCAAGTGGTGCCCGCTCTTTCTCCTTTGAGCTTTTCCCACCCAAGACCGATGAAGGTGAAGCCAACCTCTGGCAGGCGGTTCGCGAGCTTGAGGCCCTCCGCCCCAGTTTTGTATCGGTCACCTATGGCGCCGGTGGATCAACCCAAGATCGAACGGTGCGCATCACTCGGGCTATCGCTGAAGAAACAACCATTCCGCCAGTCGCTCATTTGACGTGTGTGGGTGCTTCTCGGGATGAACTCCGATCGGTGATTGCGCAATACGCCGATGCCGGGGTCACCACCATGTTGGCCTTGCGCGGAGACCCGCCCGGCGGCGCGCGGGCCCCATGGGAACAACACCCTGATGGTCTGAACCATGCAGATGAACTTGTTGCGCTCATTAAAGAGTTGGGTAACTTCTCGGTGGGGGTAGCTGCATTTCCCGAGAAGCATCCAGAGTCTGCCGACCTTGATCAAGATGCCCGCACTTTGGCCATGAAGCAAGATGCGGGCGCAGAGTTCGCCATCACGCAATTCTTCTTTACGTGTGCAGACTACGAGCGC
>JBIISH010000094.1:0-6398 GCA_044341115.1 Candidatus Nanopelagicales bacterium | reverse complement strand
ACTCCGTCGTACTTCACGACAAGTTGAGCGAGCAGTTCCCGAGAACAGACGGGCACCGCGAGGATCACATGCGCAGCGCCAGCATCTCGGATTGGGCCCACCACGGCACGTGCGACCGTGCCGGTTTCTACGCCGTCGTCAATGACAATGACCACTTGGTCTTGCACATCGGGTAACTTGACGATTTCAACGCCGTCTTCGGAGCGTTGCACCTCAAGGGCAAGCGCCTGCACACCCAAGCTTCGTGCCACGGGCAATGCAACGGGCACGCCATTTGGAATGACGGCGAGCACCATCGGAGTTACCTCCGGGAAGAACTTGGCGAGGTGACCTGTGACCTCGATGGCCAGCGCAGCACCGGCCGCCTCGAGATTGGCAAACCGATCAGTGCTCATGTGCGAACTGGATCAATGTCAGGACCTGAGGCCGAACCAAGACCGATGAGTCCGGCATCAGCGGCCAGACCGCTCACGGAGTTTGATTCACCCGCAGGGGTACGGGCATGCACAATCTCAAAAGCCGAGGGCTCATCAATGGCCATGGAAAGGAACGGAATAGCCGACATTTTGACGTCGTAATGGGAGAGCGCTTTGCGGTAGGCACCGATGCCTTCCCAGCGCGTGATGATCACCCGAAGTTCGGATTCATCGGTGGACTGGCCCAATTCTGCGTCGATAAAGCCTAGGCGCTCCGCGAGCACTGCTATCGCCGCGCGTGCATCTCGGGCAAATGACTCAGCCGATCCTGCCGGGACAGTGAATCGGCTGATGACGGTGACTGCAGAAGCGTTAGAGTCGAGCACACCACGACGGTAGTCGCATCGGAGGAATCATGGGTACAGGGTCAAAAGAGCCGCGCGGAGTACGCGGTCCTCGTGGATCGTCGGGTGGGTCACCAGGTGGTTCGTCGGGAAATCAGCCTCGCCGCGATCCCCAGCATCGCAACGCATTTGAGCGAATCAGTTACCCATGGCTGGTGCGCATGCTCGCTGTCCCCCGCTGGCTCGTGGTGGTTCTCATCGCCTCCAGCCTGCTTCTCGGCCTAGTGCTGAGCGATGGTCTGGCTTGGCTCGGCTCGATTTTCCTGCTTTTCGTGGCACTCTTTCTGGCTTGGCTGCTCGCCTTATCGTGGCCCGCTCTGACGGGGGGTCGTCGATTCATCCGGTTGCTCGCCGTGGTCGGCATCCTGGGAATTGCATTCCTGAAGCTGACCGGCCGCTTCTGAAATTGACAGTCATTTTCATTTAGCCTAGTCTGGGGACATGAAATCGACGTACGTAATCTCCCTGGCAGCAGCAGCACTGGTCCTCTCGGCTTGCTCGAGCAGTGACTCCACCTCGCCGGCCCCCGAGGCGACTACCCCCCAAGCCACCGAATCGGTTGAGGAATCCGCAACCGAAACTGCGGCCGAGGCATCGGCAATCACGGTCCTCGCTACAACTTCTGTGATCGGCGACGTGACCCGGCAGATAGTCGATTGCGGCGGCGGCACGGTCGATGTGTTGATGCCGATCGGGACAGACGCTCATGATTTCTCCGCCTCCTCAGCGCAGGTGGCCGCGATGGTCAACTCCGATCTTGTGGTCGCAGTCGGGCTTGGTCTTGAAGCCGGGCTCACGGATTCCTTCGAGAACGCAGCCAGTGATGGCGCTCGGATTTTCGAACTTGCACCCCAACTTGAACCGATTGAATTTGGCGCAGGTGTTCACTCAGATGAAGAAGGCCACTCGGACGAAGAGGCTCACTCTGATGAAGAGGCTCACTCTGATGAAGAGGGCCACGCACATGGCAGCCTGGATCCGCACTTCTGGTTCGACATGAACCGCATGGCCACCGCCGCTGAACTCATCGGTGCCGAACTGACCACCATCACCGGTGATGCCGCCTACACGACCTGCGCAGACACCACCGCAAGTGAACTTCGCGCTGCAGAAGGCGAGGTACGAGCGCTCCTCGAGTCGGTGCCCGCAGATCAGCGCATCTTGGTGACCGACCATGACGCCCTGGGTTACCTCGCGGATACCTACGGCTATGAAGTAGCCGGCACCGTGATCCCTTCGGGCTCTACTTTGGCCGAACCCAGTTCTGCTGATTTGGCAGATCTGGTCGCCACCATCAAAACCGAGGGAATAACGACGATTTTTGCGAACGTAGCTCAGCCAAGTGCGCTTGCTGAGGCAGTGGCAGCAGAGACAGGAACAAGCGTGCAGGTTGTTCCCTTGTATGTGGAAAGCCTCGGCGCTCCAGACTCCCCCGCAGCCACCTACATCGACATGATGCGGACCAATGCCACGCTGATCTCAGCAGGTCTGCAAGGCTGACCTAGTGGAATGGTTGCTGGATCCTTTTGCTTTAGGGTTTCAGCAGCGTGCGCTCATTGGCGGAATCCTCGCCGGACTCATGACTTCGGTGGTAGGCACCTGGTTGGTTCTGCGCGGAATGAGTTTCTTCGGTGACGCGTTCGTACACGGCATTGTCCCCGGAATCGCAGCAGCAGTGGTGTTCGATATCAACCCATTACTCGGTGCAGCCGTCGCAGCCCTTGTCATGGTGCTTGCGATTGAAGTGGTGAACCGTCAAACCGCGTTGAGCGAAGATACGTCCATTGGACTGCTCTTTGTTGGCATGTTGGCGCTGGGCGTCGTAATCATCTCGCGGCTCGACTCCTACTCGGGCAGTCTCACCACAATTCTTTTCGGCGACGCACTAGGTGTCACCGCATCTGATCTCGTGACGCAGGCGATTCTTGCGCTGATCGTGATCATTGCCGCCACCTTCTTGTACCGGCCACTGCTTGCTCTGTCCTTTAACGCTGAGAAGGCCCAACTGTGGGGCCTTCAACCACGCAGGACGCACGCAGCACTGCTGGTGTTGATCGCTGCGGCAGTGATCGGCAGCTACCAATCGGTGGGCACCCTACTTGTGTTTGGGCTCTTGGTGGGACCGCCGGCAACGGCTGCTCTCCTTTCTCGCACGGTTCCGCGCATGATGATCACGTCAGTGGTGATCTCACTATTTTCCGTCTGGCTTGGTCTCACCTTGAGCTATCACCTCAATACAGCTGGATCAGCCACTATGGCCCTCGTGCCCATCGTCATTTTCTTCATCGTGTTGGCTGTGAAGCGGCTCACACCCCAGCGCAGAATGTCGGTGGAAGCACATGTCTGACGTTGTGATCGGAAGAGATGTTGTTCTTACGCGTGGCTCTCATGTGGCATTGGCTGCGTCTGACTTCACGGTGCCGGCCGGGAAGATAACAGCGATAATTGGACCAAACGGCAGTGGAAAATCCACTCTTCTGCATGCAATCGCCGGACTTCTGCCAGTTACTTCGGGAAACCTCACGGTCTTGGGTGCTACCCCGGTGCTCAGTCAGCCGCGGATTTCCTATGTGCTGCAGTACACGACCGTTCCGGCGGGCACCCCGCTCACAGTTGCTGAGGCTGTTGCGATGGGTCGATACCCGGCGTTGGGGTTGCTAGGCCGGCCAACCCGCGAAGACAAAGAAAAAGTGCGCGCCGCGATGGAGCGTCTAGACATCACCGATCTAGCAAAGCGCCACCTCACCGAACTCTCTGGTGGACAACGCCAACGTGTGTACGTTGCCCAAGGGATTGCTCAGGACCACTCCATGCTGCTCTTGGATGAACCGCTCACCGGTCTCGATATCACTTCAGCTCGCACCATCGATGCGATCATCCACGACGAACCCACTCGCGGTTGTTCAGTGGTGCTGACCACGCATGACC
This sequence comes from Candidatus Nanopelagicales bacterium, assembly GCA_044341115.1. GTDB lineage: Bacteria > Actinomycetota > Actinomycetes > S36-B12 > S36-B12 > CAIXFB01. Next base: position 2,650 of record JBIISH010000094.1, on the reverse strand, counting down.
TCGAAGAGGCTCGAGCTGCCGACCATGTGATTCTCACCGCCGGGCGGGTGGTTGCCTGCGGCCCACCTGAAGCAGTGCTTACCTCTTTGAACCTCACCAGCGCCTACGGCTTGGGGGCGCTGCACGATAGCGATGAGTCCGCTCCGCTTCTGCCGCCGGAGCACCATCACGCCCATGACCACAACGATGGTCACCACAGTCATGATTCGCAGCGCTAAAGTTCACCCCATGAGTTCTCTTGGAGTCAGGTCGACCAAGCAACGCACCGCGGTTGCAGCGGCGCTTGCCGAGCTCGATGACTTTCGCTCCACGCAAGAAATCCACGAGTACCTCAAAGATCGTGGTGACAGCGTGGGATTAACCACTGTCTATCGAACCCTGCAGGCGCTCAGTGCTGCTGGTGACGTAGATGTGATTCTCAGGGAAGACGGTGAATCGGTCTATCGAGTGTGCAGCACCTCCCACCACCACCATCTGGTGTGTCGGCAATGCGGTCACACGGTCGAAGTAGAAGGCCCAGCAGTGGAGCGATGGGCGGATTCGGTCTCGGCTGCCAACGGGTTCACCTCGGTGAGCCACACCCTTGAGATTTTCGGCCTGTGCAGTAACTGCTCAGACTGAATTGAAACGATCCGAGGCCCGTACCGAGGCAACCCCGGTCACGATCACGAAAATCGCAACGGCGATCAGGCTTACATCCCCTGGAGGTGCCCAAGACACATCAGCCAGATTGAGAACGAGCGCGAGCTCATCAAGAATCAACGCCCAGCCGATGCCGTACAGGATCGGCCTGAGCTTGGATGTTGAACTCATTGACGACCATCCGGCACCGATAACCCAGGTGAGGGTCATCACAAACAAGATCGTGATGCCGAGGAGTGCGTGGTGAATATGCACCCCACCAACCATCAGCTCGCCGTTTGAACCAGCACCTTCAACATGCAGCGCAGTGGTGACGATTCGGGTGATAACCCACGTTATGAGGAATGAAACAAACACCCAGCGGGCGCGCCAACGAGGAGAGCCTGGGGTCGACATCGCATGAATCTAGTCGTACGGATTAACCGGCTGTTCGATCTGCACGATGTTTTCTGCAGCGAGAAGTGGAATCGCGGTGTCGGAGTTGGTACCACCACCGGGAACCCACTCCCCCGTCACCACCGTCCAGGTATCTGACGGAGGAGCCTCCCAGCCTTCCGGTGGATCGACTATTTGGATTTTGCCCGCAAATGCATCAGCAGCGCAGCACGCCAAAGACATTCGGGTGAGCCACCAGCCGCCCTCGGGGTTGGGCACCACGAACCCCGTGATTGCGACAGTGCGCCCGGCCAGCGTTTTGCCGAAATCCCATACCGCTCTGTTCACGTAGTCCGATACATAGACCTCTACGGGATCACCTGGCGGCAACGGTGGTGCCACCGCAGCTGACGGCGAAGAGTTGGTGAGGTCGCGAGCGGCAGCAAACGCACCTAATGCAGGTGGCGCAACCAAGAAAATAGCGAGCACCGGCAGTAGTAGCAGCCACGCTGAACGAGGTCCGTGATGCGCATGATCATCACCTTGCTCGGGCTCGGGCTCGTGCTCGGGTTCGTCGTCGTCCTTTTTCCCTCTCTCACCCCGGAATACGTCGACGATGGCAAGAACGCCCATCGCGATGAGGGCGCCTCCAGTGAGAAGTAGCCAGGGCCGCATGCCTTCTTTAACGTAATTCAAGAAGGTGTCATCGATAGTGATTCGAATGATGGCACTGCCCACCAGAACCAGAATCACAGCTTGCACTTCACGCGTCATGTCAGTAGCACCCCGCCAACTACCAGGCTCATCGCTATCGCAACGAGCAGGGTGAGTGGGGCAAAGCGCATCGCGAAACTCCGGCCAAAGATTCCGGTTTGCATGGCTACTAACTTGATATCGACCATCGGGCCGACCACCATGAACACCAGCTTGGACGTGAGTGAGAACTGGGTGAAACTCGAGGCTACGAACGCATCGGCCTCTGAACAGATCGACAGCACGATCGCGAGCAAAGCCATGAATCCAATGGCAAGCACCGGATTATCAGCCACCGATTGCATCCACTCGGCTGGGATAATCACGTTAATGAACGCAGCAATGGCTGCACCAAAAACCAAGAACCCGCCAGCGTGCAAGAAATCATGGGCTGCCGTGCGGCGAAAGGTCTCGAATTTTGTATCGCCCACAAGATGAAGTCGACTAGCCATCCGCATCCACGAATCCTGACCGAAACGCAACCAAATCCAACCGACGATGATTGCGGTGGCCAGAGATGCGATGAACCGCGCGAGCACCAGTGCAGGTTCTCCGGGAAAGGCCACAAACGTGGAGACCAACACGATGGGGTTGATCGCAGGGGCAGCGAGTAAGAAGGTGAGTGCTGAGGAGGCCGGAACTCCCTTCGAGACAAGTGATCCGGCGACCGGGACAGATGCGCACTCACAACCGGGCAACAGCATCCCGGCACAACCTGAAACGGGAACAGCCAGCGCCTTGTTTTTCGGCAGCACTCGTTGCCACACGCTCGCCGGGATAAACGCTGTGACCGCACCGGAAAGCAGCACACCACCCACGAGGAACGGCATCGCCTGCACCACGATCGAGACGAAAATCGTTGATGCGGTCTGCAGTGCGG
>JBIISH010000178.1:0-4367 GCA_044341115.1 Candidatus Nanopelagicales bacterium | reverse complement strand
CCAGAGAGTGGCTTGCCAGAAGACACCGTGCGTGAAGTGCGCCGGCTCAAGGCACGCATGGAGGCAGAACGTTTACCTCGGGGCGCAGACCCCACCCTGCACGTCAAACTCGGCCGTGGTGGCTTGAGTGATGTGGAATGGGTAGCACAACTCATGCAGATGGAGCATGGCTGGCGCATCCCGGCATTGCGCACCACGGGCACCCTTTCGGCTTTGGCGGCCGCAGAAGAGGCCGGATTGCTCACCGGGGAAGACACCACCATTCTTCAGGACTCTTGGCGACTTGCCACGCGCGTGCGAAATGCCCAAATGCTGGCGCGGGATCGCGCCACTGATCAGGTGCCCACGGATGCGCATGAACGGGCTCTGGTGGCCTATGTGCTGGGTTACCCACTCATGGAATCGGGCCGACTTGAAGAGGACTATCGACGCGTGACCCGTCGGGCTCGCAAAGTTGTAGAGCGAGTTTTCTATGGTTTAGACGACGCCTAAAAACGGGGGAAGAGTCCACCAGTGCGCGCAGCCCACTCATGCCAGTCTGTGCCGTAGGCCTCTGCGAGTAGCCGGTCTTCCCAGCGCGATTTGATGATGAAGAAAACAACAAGAACGACAAGCCAGGCACAAGTCCACCAACTGCCAATAGCGACCACGATGCCGATTGCGATGAGCAAGATTCCGGAGTAAATCGGGTGGCGCACCCGGCCGTAAATCCCATCGGTGCGCAGACCTGCTCCCGGCAGAGGTACTGGTGTAGGGGTCAGTGCACCGCCCAAGCGCACAAATGCCAAGCCCACAACGACTACCCCTGCCACAGTAAGAACTCCACCAAGAATTAGCAGCCATTCAGAAGTTTGCGCGCGTCGCGGAAGGAACAGCACTGCAGCGAAGAGAACAAATTGCACAGCGACGAGCAGCCAGCCGGTGCTGCGGACCCGCGCACTGCTCATGTAAATGAGTTTGGCATGAGTCAGGGCGGGCCACCGGAGTGACCCGCCCTGAGTTTCCCGTGCGCGCGAGGCGAATCGACGCGGAGGGAGTTGTGGTTTCTAGATGTCGTAGTAGAGCTCGAACTCGTGAGGATGCGGACGCAAACGAATCGGATCGACTTCATTAACTCGCTTGTAATCGATCCATGTGTCGATCAGATCCTGCGGGAAGACTCCACCAGCCTGCAGGTACTCGTTATCGGCCTCGAGTGCGTCGAGCACGGCCGAGAGCGAGCCGGGAACCTGTGGGATGTTGGCCAACTCGTCCGGAGGGAGCTCGTAGAGATCCTTATCGACCGGTGCCAGCGGCTCGATCTTGTTCTTGATGCCATCAAGGCCGGCCATGAGCTGTGCTGCGAAGGCAAGGTACGGGTTGCTTGACGGGTCAGGCACGCGGAACTCGATGCGCTTGGCCTTGGGCGAGTTACCGGTGACCGGGATGCGGATGCATGCTGAACGGTTACGCGCCGAGTAGACCAAGTTCACTGGTGCCTCGTAGCCGGGCACCAAACGGTGGTAGCTGTTGACGGTCGGGTTGGTGAACGCGAGCAGCGACGGTGCGTGCTTGAGCAGACCACCGATGTACCAGCGGGCTATGTCAGACAGACCGCCGTAACCCATCTCGTCATAGAACAGCGGGACGCCGTCTTTCCAGAGTGACTGGTGGCAATGCATCCCGGAGCCGTTGTCGCCGAAGAGCGGCTTGGGCATGAAGGTTGCTGACTTGCCGAACGCCCACGCGACATTCTTGATGACGTACTTGAAGAGCATCATTTCATCTGCCGCTGCGGTCAAAGTGTTGAAGCGGTAGTTGATTTCACCTTGACCAGCGGTGCCGACTTCGTGGTGTGAGCGCTCAACGTGCAGGCCCACGGCGATCAGCTGGTTGACCATCTCATCGCGGATATCGGCGAAATGATCGACAGGGGGAACGGGGAAGTAACCGCCCTTGTAACGGGTCTTGTATCCCAGGTTGCCGCCTTCTTCCTTGCGGCCGGTGTTCCATGCGCCTTCGATCGAGTCGATGTAGTAGAACGACGAGTGCTGGTTGGTCTGGAAACGTACGTCGTCGAACACGTAGAACTCGGCCTCTGCACCGAAGTAGACAGTGTCTGCGATACCGGTTGATGCCAGGTAGGCCTCAGCCTTCGCGGCGATGTTGCGAGGATCGCGGCTGTACTGCTCGTTGGTGAATGGATCGCGAATCGAGAAGTTCATGACCAGCGTCTTGTAGTCACGGAAGGGATCAACGAACGCGGTTGTGGGGTCCGGAATCAACTTCATGTCCGACTCATGGATCGCCTGGAATCCGCGAATGGAGGATCCGTCGAACATCAGGCCCTCGTCAAAGACATCCTGATTGAAGGACTCAACCGGCATATTGAAGTGCTGCATGACGCCTGGCAGGTCGATGAACCGAACATCGACAAACTTGATGTCCTCGTCTTTGATGTACTGGAGAACTTCTTCGGAGTTCTTAAACATGATTCCTCCTGCACCGGGTTGGTGCTCGCCTCGCGCAGAGGCCGGGTGCCTCTGGACCCCCTGAATCTAGAAGCCCGGAGTATCACGTGGGTATCTCGTCTGTTTCAGCCGTGTTAACGATGCCTCGGCCCCGCCGTGACCCTTTTCACACCGACGGCTAACGTCGGAGGGTGGAATCAGCAGGACTAGGCCGCAGAGTTGCGGCGATCGCCATCGACTGGGGAGTCAGCATCCTCGTGGCCCGGGTGGTCTTTCCGCAGTTTGGTTACCTCACCGACGAGGGATCCATCGCCATTTTGGTGGTTTTCGTGGTGGAGATCATCCTGCTCACGTGGCTCACGTCCGCTTCATTTGGTCAAAGACTGCTGGGCCTGCGCGTTTTGAGCTTGTCCGGGGGCCGGCTCTCACTTGGGCGGGTCACACTTCGCACCCTGTTGATCTGCCTCGTCATTCCGGCAGTGGTCAATGACAGCGATGGCCGCGGATTGCAAGATCGTGCTGCCGGATCCATCGTGGTCCGGGCGTAACTCCAAGCTCGAGGCCCAATTGGCGGTTCCCGAGCCCATCTGGGTACCCGGCACCGTAATGTGAGCCTCGAACTCTCCGCGATGGAGAAAGAAATGCCTAGCGCTGGCGACGGACCTGGCGGGCACTCGTAGGAACCGGACCCTTGGGGATCGGCATGGAGCCTTGGGCATTGCCCAAAGCGTCGAGCCGGCGACGAACCTCGGTGACCTCGCCACCGCGAAGATTCCTTGGCAATTTCGACAAAGTTTTCTGCAACTTCATCAAGCTCACCTGGTTTGCTTCTTCGCCGACCTGAATTTCGTAGATGGGGATGTCTGGCACCCAGCGAGCGGTCTTCTTGCGCTCATTGGCGAGCATGTGGCCCACCCGAGAGGACGGCCCCTCAGAGATGAGAATCACCCCAGGCTTGCCCACCACTCGGGTGATCAGGTCTTGGCTCTTACTCACGGCCACTGCCGGGGTCACGGCCCATTTGCTGCGCAGTGATTGCACCACGGCTGCGGCGGCTCCTGGCTGGCCCTCGATCTGCTTATAGGCGGCCTTCATTGCGCGCCTGCTGAACCAGTAGGTGGCGGCCAACAAGGCGGTAGGAATGGCCACGAGTAGTCCGGTGGGCCAGTTGAGAAATATGGAAACGGGGATGCCGACAAGGAGCCCAACGCCAAGAAAAATGCCACCCACTTCGAGAGGGAGGGCACGGTATGCCTTGCGGGTCATTGACCAGTTTTGGCCAATGGCAGCAAGGCTTGAGCGAATCCGTCCTTTGGCCATGAATCTAAGCCTAGGCGGAGCAGGAGGTTAGTAGGGCTGCAGGGTGATGGAGTCGCCGGCGCGAACGATGCCTGGATGCTCGACCCAGCCGGTGATTCCACGAAGTCCCATGGCTGCTTTCGGGAACGCCTCGGCTCGGCCCCCATAGGTGGCGGCAACCATCCGCCCCGCGATGGTGCAGGGTGTGTTTTCACCACCGGTGAGGAGCACTGCACCTGAACTGAACACCAGTCTGGTCATGGGGGGTAGAGCGGTGAGGTCGGGTAGACCCGATGTGCAGATGTTGTCGGCGATGATGCCTGGATCGATCGTTTCGATGCCTAAGTGTGCTGCGATCGCGGCTAGTTCTGCGACATCGACGATGGACACCTGGCGATGATTCTTGATTTCTGTTCCGCGCTCGAAAACGGGTTTTTGCCGGGCGTCTGAACTCATGGTGAGGCCATGGTGGCGATCGCCAACGGGGCCACCCCAGTCAAGGGCGAGGTCAGCCGTGGGAATAGGCACCTCTGCAGTGGCGGGCCACACGTGGGTAGCGACAACCAATGCGGTCATGCAGATGCTCGGGCAGCCATGGCCTGCGAGTACAGGCGTCCT
>JBIISH010000093.1:0-6402 GCA_044341115.1 Candidatus Nanopelagicales bacterium | reverse complement strand
AGTTGTCGAAAATCGTTCGTATTCATTCACCTCAGGGAGTGTCTCCGATGACAAGGTGACAGACAGTGTGGCGTTCAAGGACAGGAGCACCTCTCGGACCTGCAACTCGTGGATTGGATTTGCGTAGGAATTGAGCAGGCAGACCGCAACAGTCTGCACTCCGCGGCGGACAATCTCCCGTGCGACCGTTTCGGTCTGGCTGACATCAAGGGGAGTCAGCACTCGCCCCGAGTAGTCGATCCTTTCGTCAACTTCGAAACGGTTCCGACGCTTGATGTACGGAGGTGCGACCTCCTTGTATGCATCCCAGACGTCCTGCTGCGTCCCATCTCGTATCTCGATCACATCTCGAAATCCCTGTGTTGTGATCATCGCAGCGGGAGGAAAATCTCGTGTGACCAGTGCATTCGTGGTGATGGTGGTGCTGTGCGTCACGAGGCGCACGTCCTTCAGTGCAATTCCCGAAGCGGCAATTCCCATAATGACTGAAGCGAGCGGGTCATCGATGGATGAGGGAATCTTCGAGGCGATAAGTTCCGACGTGCGCTCATTGATGGCGCAGATGTCTGTGAAGGTTCCCCCGACGTCTACAGCCAAACGCCACTCGGCTGGATCCAGAGATTTTCCTCGATCAGAACTTCGGCGAACCATCATGCTGTCCAACGGGGTGCACGCGGTGATACGGCGCGAGACGCCACTGTGGTGTCCCTGATGCGTTCATGCAGTGATAGGTAAAGAACGGTAATCGTCTCGGGATCGGTGAGGACAAGCCCAATCGTCTCTTCCGCCTTACTCAACCGATATCGGATCGAATTCGGATGCAGGTGCATTGCCTGTGCAGTGGCTTGAATATCCATGTCATGCCTCAAATACTCGACAAGAGTGTCCAAGAGATTCGGCGCGCGGGACAGTTCAGCCAGAACCTGTTGACCTTTGGTATTGAGTTCCTCTCGAGGAATGTGCCCCAGGACGAAGTCAGCGAAGCCCACTCTGTGAAAAGGCGTGAACCTGCCTTGACGGATACTCGTCGCAAGTGAGGTTTCCGACTGCCGCAGGACCACATTGCTTTCCGTCAGATCAAGGAATGTGGAACTGCTCCCGTGGGAGTTTTCAGGAAGTGCATCGACCAGCGTTCTGCCAAAGTCCTCGCGTCCTGTATGCAGGATGACGAGCATTCCCCGATGCCTCCCGATGAGAATGTCGACCTGCTGTTTCCGGGAGAAGGCCATGGCCTGAAGAACGAGTCGATCCACATCGTCTCTGCTCGACTCCTCGCCAAGATCGAGTGCCTCCGTCTTGGGGATGGCGATGGCGTGTATCTGGTAGACAGCGTCTCGGGGGAAGTGCAGCAGCACGAGACGATCGCGAAGCCTCTCCAACCTGTCCTCATCCACCCCATCGAGCAATTCGATCAGGACCTGTGCTCGCTGCAGGTGATCCTGCTCTTGTGCCAGGGCGACGGTTCGTGCGTGTGCATGCAGTAGTTGCTCCATAGCCCGCCGAGACGAGCGCACCAACTCCCGGTTGGGTTCGTTGCCGATTCGCCAAGCAAGTCCGAGGTGATAGTCACCCACCGCGGTAGCGATCGAGCCATGGTCCAGGAGCCACCTGCCAACGAGTGTCACGCTGGCCTGCGAACGATGCTCTCGGATGTGCTCGGCGATGAGGTGGATCGGCGCATCACCTTGAATTGCGATGGGCCTGAACTCTGCGTCATAGAGCACGGTGGACACGTCGAGTGCTCCTGAGATTCTTCGCACCAGCTCGACCTCAACGTCGGGATAGGAAAGAGCTGCAAGGAGTTCCGTCTGAATGCTCAGAGCTTGCGTCAGAATTGCAAGGTCGTTGATGCTCGCTGCCTCATGCACGTATCTGAGGAATGAACTGACCGGCGTCTCGCTGGGCATGATGAACACGGGCAGTTCAAGATGCTCAGCCTCATTTATGAGTGGACCGGGCACCTGGTCCCACCCGCGCCCCAACTTGATCACGAGACCTGGCGATGAGCGAATCTTGATCGCGCGGACGAAGGAGCGCAGGTCGGTCTCGTTTGCCCCGCCAAATCCGATCCCCTCGGAGACCACCAGCCAACCGGCCTCTAGCTCGTCGACCATGTCGGGGTGTTCGATGGGGCAGGCGCCGTGGACCACGCCATCGGGTCCGCTTACGGAGATCCGCAGGCCGGCCACGGCAGCGACATTTGACATCGTGAGCTTGACGGGCGAATCCGGTGCCTCGGGTAGCGTGGTGAGTGACGAGATTGGTAACGTTTTTGTCACGTTGACGAAGTCATCCCCTTGAAAAATCACACCGCGCCCGTACTCGCGGTAGTTACGCCTTGACCTTAGAGCAGTTGGATGCAAAGTTTTGGAAAATTTACAAAATTGTGTCCTTTGAATTTCTTTCAGTCCATTGCCACATGGGCGGTGCTGACATACATTTGCGACCCCAGCGCAATTGATGCTGGGCTATATGGAGGTGTTCATGGCAACCCTGCGGGTCGCGGTCGACGTGGGCGGGACTTTCACGGATGTCATTGTGCTTGACGAGTCATCGGCTGAGATCCGCGTTGGGAAGGTGCCCAGCACACCGGATGACCCCGGCCGGGCAGTCATGGAAGCCGCTCATTCAGTGGGCGTGAACCTGGCCGATGTCATTTTGTTCAGCCACGGCACAACTGTGGCCACTAATGCCCTCATCACGAGGCGCTTCCCACCTGCGGCAATGGTCACCACGCGTGGTTTTCGCGATGTTATTGAGATCCGCAACGGCACGAAGGACGACCTCTGGGATGCCTATAAGGATGTCGCTGGTCCATACATTCGCCGGCGAGATCGGTACGAGGTCACCGAACGCATTGATTTCGAGGGCAATGTCCTCGTTTCGGTGAATGAGACAGAGGCTCGTGAAGTTGCGGCGAAGCTGCGGAAGAAGAATATCCAGACTGTCGCGGTCTGCTTCGTAAACTCCTATGCGAGTGGCGCCAATGAACGTCGCATGAAGGAAATCCTCGAGGAAGAACTGCCCAACGTGCGCATCTCCACCTCCAGCGAGATCCTCCCGGAGATCTTCGAGCATGACCGATTCAACACGACGGTCGCCAATGCCGTTCTTGCACCGCTCGTGGGTGATTACGTCCAGCAGCTGAGTGAGAACCTGAAAGCGGAGGGGTACGCGGGCGACCTCCTACTCCTTCACTCAGGTGGCGGATCGATGACCACGCGCATGGTTCAAAAGTACGCCGTGCGTCTTGCCGCATCGGGCATCGCAGCAGGAGCCATTGCTGCAAGGCACCTCGCATCACAGGCGGGCTTCCCCAATGCCATCGGATTGGACATGGGTGGCACAAGCACCGACATTGCACTGGTGTACGAGGGAGAAGTCCGAGTCACAAAGCAGTGGGCTGTGGAGTATGGATACCCAATCTGCTTCCCGAGCATCGAGGTTCTCACGATTGGTGCGGGAGGTGGCTCACTTGCGTGGATCGACTCGGCCGGTTCCCTGCGCAATGGCCCGCAGTCAGCCGGCGCCACCCCTGGTCCAGCAGCGTATGGAATGGGTGGTGTCCAGCCGACTAACACGGATGCGAACGTTGTTCTCAACCGATTAGGAACCTCCCTTGCGGGTGGCAAGATGCACCTGAAGGCGGACCTCGCCCGCACGGCGATTGAGGTCGGGGTGGCAACGCCCTTCCAGATGAGCGTTGAGGATGCGGCCCTTTCGGTCATCAAGGTCGCCAACGCCAATATGGCCGATGCGGTTCGCCTGGTATCGATTCGTCGAGGCTATGACCCTCGCGAGTTTGCTTTGGTCGCCTTCGGAGGTGCGGGTGCGCTGCATGGCGCTGCACTCGCCCGAGAGCTCTCGATTCCCACCGTGTTGGTGCCACCGAACCCAGGAGTGACCTCAGCGCTTGGCTGTCTCCTCGTCGACATTCGCCACGACCTGGCGGTGATGTATCAAAAGTCCCTCTCCGAGGCTGAGCCTGCAGAGATGGAGTCCATGTACCAAACGATGGAACTTGAGGCCGCTGAGCATCTCAAGCACGAGGGCGTCAGTGATGAGCAGGTCGTTCTTGAGCGCACCGCTGCGATGCGCTACCTCGGACAGTGGCGATCTCTCACCGTGACCGTAGGAACGGGAGCGGCGGCACTTGCAGAAGCAGTCGAGCGGTTCCATCGCGAGCATGAACGCGAGTACTCCTTCAGCCAGATCGATGCACCTATCGAGATCTATCAACTCGGCGTTCGGGCCATCGGGGTGACTCCCAAGCCGGACATGGCAGCGACTGAGGTAATCGAGCAGTCTCCACCCGCTGCAGGCTCCTACCGTGAAGTCTGGTTCGAGGACGTCGAGGGTATTGGTGTGAATGCGGTGTCCACTCCTATATATGAGCGCTCATCACTCGTACCAGGAATGGGAGCAGCGGGGCCGGCAGTCATCGACCAGTTGGACAGCACCACGCTCGTCCCTCCTCACACCAGGTGGGAAATCGACCGGAACTGGAACATCCTCATTCACATTCAGGAGATCTCAGGATGACCACGACAGTACAGAGCACCGCGAAGATGAGCACCCTCGATCCTGTTACGTTCGAGGTCCTCAAGAATGCGTTTTCAACCTCCGTCGATCTCATGAGCGAGCAGATTCTGCGCACCTGTCACTCATTCGTCATCTATGCCAGAGACTTCTCTTGCGCACTCGTGGATGCTAAGGGCAACACGGTGATGCAGGGGAGTCAGGATGTTGCCGTGCATGTGGGAACGTTGCACTTCGGAGCGCAATCGATCATTGAGCGCTTTGCTGGAGACATCAACCCCGGTGACATCTTCGGAGTGAATGATCCGTACACGGGTGGAACGCACTTCAATGATGTCCGCATCATTCGACCGATTTTCGTAGATGGCGAGATCATCGCGTTCGCCATGTCTATGGGCCATTGGTCTGACATGGGGGGAACGGTTCCCGGTTCCTTCGACGTTAATGCAACGGAGCATTTCGGAGAGGGCTTCCGAATGGTGCCGGTCAAGCTATGGGACCGAGGCGTGTTTCGCCGCGACGTGGCTGAACTGATCGTCGCCAACACCCGCTCTCCTGCGGCGAACATGGGTGACATGCGCGCGCAGGCCGAAGCAACCGGAGTCTGCGAACGAGAGATCTTGCGCCTCGTGGATAAGTACTCCAAAGAGACAGTCGTTTTAGCGTTCGAGGAAGTTCAGGACTACGTAGAGCGCCTCGCCAGAAAGCGCATCCTGGAACTGCCCGATGGCGAATGGGAAGCAACCGACTACATCGACTACGACCCAGCCCACGGCGAGGGCCTCGTGCCGATCAAGGTCAAGATGCGCATCTCCGGGGATCAGATTCACTATGACCTGTCCGAGTCCGCACCCGCGGTTGCGAGCTTCCTGAACTCAGGTTTCGGCGCATCGTTCTCTGGCGTCGTCGCTGGGACCAAGACGTTCTTCCCGGACATCCCCCTGAACTCAGGGTTCTATCGGGCGATCACCTGCGATCTCGGGCCAGAAGGAACTGTGGTCAATGCAGGGTGGCCTGTGGCGGTCACGGGCTTCTGCTCCGGCCCGTACGAAAAGATCATGAGCGCCATATTCGAACTCTGGTCGACCATCATGCCTGAGCGAGCCATCGCCTGCTCCTTCAATCTCGAATACCTACTCGTGGGGGGCAGGGATGGACGAAAAGGTGATGGGTCATTCTTCATGTGGTACGACTGGATGGTCGGGGGCTGGGGCGGTCGTAACGGCAAGGACGGCACCAACTGCACCTCTCCACTCTTCGGAGTAGGCCTTGCTGTCCAGCCATTTGAGGGCCAAGAGAGGCTCACTCCGGTCATCACCGATAGGCACGAGATCGTCACCGACTCAGGTGGTCCGGGCAGGTTCCGCGGCGGTTGCGGTGTCGAGAAGGGTGGAACCCTCACCCAGGCTGAGAAGTCCGTCATGAGCTACTGCTGCGATAGGGCGCGCAACATCGCCTGGGGGGTTGCCGGCGGGCTGCCCTCGACCCCGCATGGAGTGTGGCTGAACAAGGGCACCGATCACGAGCGGTACCTCGGCGCGGTCTTCTCGAACGTGGCTGTCCAGTCAGGTGATAGTTTCACTCGCCCTTCCGCTGGTGGTGGCGGCTATGGGGATCCATTGGAACGCCCGGCCCTTGAGGTGCTCGAGGACGTCATCGACGGCTACGTGTCCATCGAACGCGCGCTCATCGACTATGGGGTCGTTGTGCTTGCTGTCGATCCGGACCTCGACCTCTATAGCATTGACGAGGCCGCCACGCTGTCGAGTAGAGATGACATCCGGATGAAGCGTCTGGGTCGTCTCTCAGAGGATCCGGAATCAGTAGCAGCGCGCTTCCGATCAGGGGAGTTGAGCGACCTGG
>JBIISH010000092.1:0-6415 GCA_044341115.1 Candidatus Nanopelagicales bacterium | reverse complement strand
AAGGCCTCGCTTACCGTAAAGACAGCAACGTCAACTGGTGCCCGGAGTGCCAAACGGTGCTTGCCAATGAGCAGGTTGTTGCCGGTAAGTGTGAACGATGTGATTCAGATGTCACGAAGAAGAAACTGACCCAGTGGTACCTGCGCATCACCGATTACGCGGATCGCTTGCTCGACGATATGCAGGGGCTCGAGGGAACGTGGCCGGAAAAGGTTCTGCTCATGCAGCGGAACTGGATCGGGCGCTCGCGCGGAGCTGAAGTTAAGTTCGTTATTGAAGGTCGCGAAGAACCGGTCACTGTGTATACGACCCGCCCGGACACTTTGTACGGCGCCACATTCTTTGTTGTTGCAGCCGATTCCGATCTTGCGGCCGAACTTGCTGCCGGCACTCCCGCTGAAGCTGATTTCCTGGCGTACCTGGAAAAGGTCAAGCAATCCTCGGAAATGGATCGTCTGGATAACACCAAGGCCAAGACGGGTGTATTCCTCGAGCGCTATGCGATCAACCCTGTCAATGGTGAGCGGATTCAGGTGTGGGCATCGGACTATGTGCTCGCCGATTACGGCACCGGCGCGATCATGGCCGTTCCCGCGCACGACCAGCGCGACCTTGATTTTGCGCGCACCTTTGATTTACCAGTGCGGGTGGTTGTTGACGGCGGCGAGGATCCACTAATAACGGGCGTCGCCACTGCTGATGATGGCCCGCACGTTAACTCGGGTCCACTCGATGGACTCGACAAGGCTGAAGCGATTGACGCGATGATCGCGGTGCTTGAGGAGCGCGGAACGGGTATCCCGGCCGTCAACTACCGCCTTCGCGATTGGCTGATCTCACGTCAGCGTTACTGGGGCACTCCGATTCCGATCATTCACTGCGATTCATGTGGTGAGGTACCGGTTCCCGCGGATCAACTGCCCGTTGTGCTGCCACCTGCAGCCGGGCTAGATCTCAAGCCCAAGGGTTCGTCGCCATTGGGCGCTGCAACCGAGTGGGCCAATGTGCCCTGCCCGTCGTGCGGTGGGCCAGCCCGACGCGACACAGACACCATGGACACATTCGTGGACTCGTCCTGGTACTACCTGCGCTTCGCTGATCCGAAAAATGCTGAGCAGGCCTTCGATCCTGAGCGAGTTCGTGAGTGGCTGCCCGTCGATCAGTATGTGGGTGGTGTCACCCACGCGATCCTGCACCTGCTCTACAGCCGCTTTTTCACGAAGGTTCTGTTCGACATGGGTCTGCTCGACTTCACCGAGCCGTTCACCCGCTTGTTGAACCAGGGCATGGTTGTCATGAATGGCTCAGCGATGAGCAAGTCACGTGGCAATCTTGTTCGGCTATCCGATGAGCTAGAGGTGCATGGCGTAGATGCAATTCGCTTGACGATGGTCTTTGCTGGCCCACCAGAAGACGACGTTGACTGGGCTGATGTCTCTCCGGCGGGTGCGAAGAAGTTCTTGGCTCGCGCTTGGCGACTTTCCGGCGATGTGACCAGCGCTGTTGGCGCCGACCCCTCCCAGGGTGATCTGGAATTACGTAAGGCAACCCATCGAGCTGTGCACGACGCGGGCATCGCCGTTGAAACTTTCCGATTCAACGTTGCTGTCGCCAAAGCGATGGAGCTAGTGAACGTCACTCGTAAAGCGATTGACTCCGGGTGTGGACCGGCAGATCCCGCTGTCCGCGAAGCCGCTGAGGCAGTTGCCATCATCTTGTCGCTCACTGCCCCCTACACGGCAGAAGACATGTGGGCTCGCCTCGGTCATGAGCCCAGTGTTGCGCGCGCTGGTTGGCCCGAGGTGGATCCGGCGCTGTTGGTGCAGGATTCGGTGACCTGCGTTGTGCAGATATCGGGCAAATTGAAAGAGAAGTTCGACGTCTCCCCAGACATTGATGAGGACTCGTTGCGAGAGCTGGCCCTGTCCAACGAGGGTGTCATCAAAGCGCTCGGAGATCGCACGATCAAAACGGTGATCGTTCGGGCACCCAAACTCGTCAACATCGTTCCGAACTAGATGGTGGGTCATAGTGCGAACCGGGGTCATCACCGATAGCACCGCGTACCTTCCTTCGGGTTGGGCTTTGGCTCACGACGTGTGCATCGTTCCGGTGCAAGTGATTGTCGATGCGCATGCACGGGATGAAACCAATGCAGATCAAGCTGCCTTCGTGATTTCGGCCTTGCGATCAGGTGCTCAGGTCACAACATCTCGCCCAGCACCCACGCGCTTCACCGAAGCGATTGAACACGTACGCGAAAGTGGTTGCGACCAGGCGGTGATTCTCACCCTGAGTTCAGCGCTGTCTGGCACTTATGAGGCTGCTTGTGCTGCTGCCGCGCAGTCAAACATTCCGGTGGAGGTTGTTGACTCAAAGTCGATCGGGATGGGACTCGGATTTGCGGTCATGGCCGCAGTGCTGGCGGCAGCCTCCGGTGCCAATGCGCACGATGCGGCTGCGCGAGCCACGGAGCAAGCGCAGAACACACAGATCTATTTCTACGTTGACACGTTGGAGTACCTGCGCCGGGGCGGCCGGATTGGCAACACGAACGCACGGGTAGGAACCGCTTTGCAGGTCAAGCCGATTCTTCGAATTGCAGATGGTCGGGTTGAGCCAGTGGATCGGGTTCGTACCGAGTCCAAGGCAATCACTCGCCTCATCGAACTTGGATTGGCTGCGCAGGCGGGGCGACCCTGCCTTGTTTCTATCTCCGATCTTGATGCACCGAAACGTGTGGAAGCGGTCATTAATCAGTGGCAGGTTGCGGCCCCGGATTCGCCCATCATCCGCAGCACTATTGGTGGAGTTGTGGGTGCACATACCGGCCCGGGAGTCATCGCGATTGCCATCACGCCAGAAGCAGGCTTGACGCACGTCCTCTGATCGCTGTGTCCACAGCTTCTCTTTCTTGGCAGAGCAATCCACAGCCATGATCAAGGACTTCCCGTTGGGCTTCCTTATGCACATATTTTCAGGTCATGCGTCGCCTGGAAAAATCGGCCAAGGTCGGAACGGAACGATTGGATCGGATTCTGGTTCGCGAGCAGGGCTCAGTTCGAACGGCGATTAATTCAAGCCCGATTACTCCAATCCCGACGCCCCTGCCCGCTGAACCGAGCGCTCATCGTCTGTCTGTAAGGGGCTGGGATCAGCGTTCTGTTCGGGCTCTGACCGTCGCGGTGGCTGCATTGCTGATGTTCGCGGGCTGGTGGTGGTGGTCAGGTCGCGCGAACGTTCCCGCTGCCATTTCCGAGATCGTCGCAGCCGGCGTCCCCATCCCGGGCGGAGTCGATGTGGGTGCGCCGCTGCCCGCAGGAATTCAGGGAACGTCGATCGTGGTGGTCCACGTGGCAGGTGAGGTCCGATCACCCGGGTTAGTGGAGTTGCCTCCGGGATCTCGGGTTTCCGATGCGGTGACAGCGGCCGGAGGAGCTCTCACACCGGATGCGTTGATGAGTGTGAACTTGGCAAGACCCGTGATCGACGGGGAACAAATTGTTCTTGGCGGCGCTGAGGTCCAGGCACCTGATAGTCGGATCAGTATCAACTCGGCATCGGCCACCGAACTTCTGGACTTGCCTGGGGTTGGGCCCGTTTTGGCTGAACGCATCGTGGCTTTTCGGGAGCAGAACGGGCCATTCACATCCCTAGACGGGCTGCTCGAAGTCTCCGGAATAGGAGAGTCCACGCTGCGCAACCTGGCTGAGCAGGTGCGCATGTGATCGATGGGCGCTTGCTGGTCCCGGCGGGCGGTGCATGGCTTGCCTCAGCCGCAGTGCTCGCCGGGTCCAGTCAGGTGTGGTTGGTTCTGCCAGAAAATCGTCAGCAGTTTGCTGTGGTTGTCATGTGGATCGCCGGGGCTCTCCTGCTGCTCGCTATCAGTTGGCCGGCAGTTGAGAAGATTAGCTATCTGCCGCAGGTGCACAACCTGTTGCTGGTCGCGATTATCGGTAGTTGCGCCGGGGGATTTTCAGCGGCGATGCACGTGCAGGCGTTGTCGTCAACGCCCGTTGCCAACTGGGTGGCAGATTCCACCCGGGTAACAATCACCGGCATTGCCGGCGAAGAACCGGTTGCGCGAACTCAGACGGTCCCTTGGGGTGATGTTTCATCAGCTCGTATGCGCATTGCAACCAGTGCGCTGATTCGTGATCTTGATGGAACGCGCGTGGAAGTCGATCTACCGATGTCCGTTGAGTTAACTGATGCCGAATCGTTCGCAGCAATTGCGGCGGGGGCAGAGATCGTCATCAGAGGCCGATTGGTCGTCCCGTTCGCACCCCACGAATATGCAGCAACTGTTCGCGGAGCCACGCTGGTGCAGGTTGTTCGGGCACCAGGAGTGGTTGATCGCGTGGCTACGTCGATGAGAATTGGGTTGCTTGATTCACTGAACAACATTGACGACGATCCCGCATCTCTCGTGGCAGGTCTCGCTGTTGGTGACGACAGCCGTCAACCACCGAAGTTAACGGAATCGATGCGCGCAAGTGGCCTCACGCATTTAACCGCTGTCTCGGGTGGAAACGTTGCGATCGTGTTGGCTGCGGTGCTGGGCATCGCAGCGCTGTTGCGGGCACCGCTGAGGGTTCGGGTGGGGGTAGCACTTGTTGCCCTTGCATTCTTTGTGGTGTTGGTGCGCCCGCAACCTAGTGTGCTGCGCGCATCGGTAATGGGCGCCGTTGTCCTTGTCGGACTGCTATGGGGTGGTCGTCGTGCTGGTCCGGCGGTCTTATCGGGCGCAGTGCTGGTGCTGATGATTCTGGCGGCGCCGCTAGCGCTGTCGTGGGGCTTTGCGCTGTCTGTGTTGGCGACAGCGGGTCTGATCCTGATTGGACCGTGGTTCACGGCTGTGTTGGGTCGTACCTATCCAACGGATCTTCTGCCCGATGGTGTGCGCACTGCACTTGCCATAACGATGGCTGCCCAAGTGGGAGCCCTGCCGGTATTGGCCGCGATGGGAACAAGTGGCGGCCCTATCGCTGTTCTTGCGAACTTGCTGGCGATGCCAGCCGTGCCGGCGGTAACGATTCTGGGTTTACTCGCCGCCCTGTTCGCCGGGCCGCTTCCGCAGTTGGCCTCAGCTATCGCGTGGCTCGCGGGATGGCCGGCCGGTTGGATCGCTACGGTCGCGCACCGATCTGCCGATGCCAGCACCGGGAGCTGGCCGCTTCCGCCCGGATGGTGGGGAACTTTGACCTTACTGTTGTTGCTGGTCATTGTTATCTGGGCTATCTCTTCGCGAACATTGCGAAGCAACTGGCAAGCGATCCCGGTTGCGGGGCGTCGAGTTGTGATTGCTGTGTCGTGTGTGGTGACTGCGCTGTGGATATTGGCGCCCGCCGATCGAAGATCCTGGCCGCCACCGAACTGGATTCTCTTGGCATGTGATGTGGGCCAAGGCGATGCGATCATCATTCGCCAAGACAGTGCGGTTGTTGTGGTTGATGCTGGCCCCGACCCAACACGTGTTGACGCATGCTTACGAGGAGCAGGGGTAGCTGACATTTCCACACTTATGGTCAGCCATTTTCATCGCGACCATGTGGGCGGGATCGAAGGTGTCCTTGCTGGCCGCAGGGTTCAACAGATCGTGGGCACACCTCTGCGTGAACCGACGGAGGAATACGAGAAGGTGCGCGCTGCCGCCCAAGCTCAGAGCATTTCGGTAGAGGCCCTGACTGCGGGCGGTGTTGTCCGAACCGGTGACATCACCTTGACCGCGTTATGGCCTAAGCGAATCATTCGATCAGGATCACCACCGAATAACGCCAGCTTGGTCTTAGCAGTTGAGGTCGACGGGCTGCGCATCTTGCTCACCGGCGACATCGAACCCGAAGCCCAATCGGCGATCATGGCCGCACCGGGTGACTTTGATATCGCCAAGGTGCCACACCACGGATCACGCAATCAGCACCCACGCTTTGCTGCGTGGGCCAACGCGAGCGTCGCATTCATCACGGTCGGGGCAGATAACGACTACGGACATCCGGCGGCGGAGACGATCGCGGCCTGGGAAGCCCAAGGTTCGCAGATTCTGCGCACGGATACCCAGACCGACGTGGCGATCGTGCGCACAGGGCAGGGATGGGGAACCGTCACCCGCACGACGTGACATGCTGACCTCATGACGCAACCGCCCCGGGTAACGCTTGCTCTGGGAGCGGAAACGGTGCTCGTGGATCGGGTTCTGCGGACCGCTTGGTCGGCAGTGCTGGCCCAGGATCCTTCCGCGCAGCGTGTTGAGGTGCACCCCGGCGATGAGGATGCAGTTGAGGCGATTTCACAAGCGTGCGCTCCCACCCTGTTCGGGGACCAGGTAGCGGTAATCATCCGCGGGATCGATGAGTTAGGTGATGAGGGTGCTGATGCACTCAAATCTGTTTTGGCCGATCAACCAGAGAACGTC
>JBIISH010000141.1:0-5183 GCA_044341115.1 Candidatus Nanopelagicales bacterium | reverse complement strand
CACCTCACCGACGTTCTGCAGCCCGCGAGGAACCAGTTGCGGACGGCGGAAGGCGATGCCGAAGAACGCGATGATGATGATGACCGAGAGAGCGAGGAGCATGGAGACCTTGGTGATGTTGACCAGCACACCGAAGATCTCGAAACTGAAGGTGGCGTTGAATTGGAAAATCTCCGCGCCTGGAGCGGGAAACCCGCATCCCGACATCAGGTGACAGTTCGGCCCGCCAGAGGCGAACACAACTTCAGCCGACACGCACTTCCTCCATGGTCGAAATATCCATTAGTTACGTCCAGCTGTCTTACTAGTGGCCTCAGCCGCGAGTCTTTGTCGCTCCTCGCGAGCAAGGCCGGTGAAGATCAGGTAGTACGACAAGCCGAGGCCGAAAAGCGCCCCGACCGCCATCAGGAGTTCGCGGTGGCCGAGCCACAACGACAGCAACCACCCGATCCCGGTGTACAACACGATACCGGCGATGAGACGACTGCTGATTACCCAGGCGGCATCATCCATCCGACGTCCCCGGGGAAGGGATGAACGCTGACCTGACTCTGACGAACCACCTGCGCGTTCCTGCTGCGCGCTGGAACGGTACCACCTGCTGGGGTTCGTGCTGCGAGCAGGGAGGAGAGATTCGGGGCGCTTCATGACCCTGCCTCCGGATCCACATACAGCACCTTCGTCGTGGTGAATACCCACATCTCTGCAGCGGTCCACGCGAGAGTGCAAGCAATGATCGTTGCGGCGAATGCCTTGGTATCAAACAACGTTGTGTCCGCAAAAATAATGATGAAGATCAGCAGCGCGCCCACCTTGAGCAGGTAGATCATGAGTGCCACGGTCAGGGCCATCTGCGGGTTGGTACGCAACACCCTGCCAAGGAAGAACTGTCCGATTGTGAAGAAGATCACGACGATCACCGTGGCGATCACGGCTCCGATGAGCCCGGCGGTACCCGCAATGAGCCAGCCGGCGATGATGCAGATCACACCGACCACACCCGTCGCACCACCAGCACGGGTGAGGACGATGGTGTCGATGCTATCCGCGGGCTTCATAACAATCCGACGCTATCGCACCGGCTGTCAGGGTCAACCGCGAGTGCCCGTGCCCCTGCCAGGCGCGATCTGAACGACCTCGGCCCTTTGCGCCGAGCGGGGACTACGCACGACCCACATCAGAATCGAAAGGCCCAACGCAAAACCCACCAAGGCATAGCCGAGCGGCACGAACGCGACCGCAACCGCGGTGCCAGCGATGAGACCAGTCCATGCGTACATCACGAGAACCGCTCGCATTTGCGAGTGACCCATCTCCAACAATCGATGGTGCAGGTGCTTCTTATCCGGTGCGAATGGGTTCCGGCCCGCCCGAGTACGCCTCACCACGGCCAGCAGCAGATCCACCAAAGGCACAGCCATCACAGCAATAGGCAACAGAATGGGCAGCAACGTTGGGAACAGGGTGCCACCTGCCACCGCACTGGGATCCACCTGACCGCTCAGCGTGATGGTTCCAGCCGCTAGCAGCAAGCCCAGCATCATCGAGCCGGTATCCCCCATGAAAATCCGCGCGGGGAAAAGGTTGTGTGGCAAAAATCCAATGCACATGCCCACGAGAAGCACGCTGACCAAGGTGGCCAGCGTGGCCCTCTCGAAGCCAAACTCCACCGACAGCAAGTATGAGTAAGCGAAGAAAGCACCGGCCGCGATGGCAACGATGCCCGCTGCTAGTCCATCAAGTCCATCAATGAAGTTGATCGCATTGATGCTGATCAGAACGATCAATACTGTGAACAAGACGCTGGTCAACGGATCAAGGACAAAAGTGCCAGCGATGGGCAGCCAAATGATGGCCACACCTTGGAAAGCCATGAGACCGGCAGCGAGTACTTGCCCTGCAAGTTTGGTGGGCGCATCTAAGCCCCACTTATCGTCAATCACGCCGAGGGCGACGATCACCAGTACCCCCGATAGCAAAGCGATCGGGGTTTGTCCGTCCTCGAAGACCGAGCCCATTTTTGGCAGCTTGCTAGCGAGCAAAAGCCCTGCGAGCAGACCGCCCAACATGGCAAGTCCGCCAAGCCTGGGCGTGGGAGTGTCATGAACATCGCGGTCACGAACTGGAGCCATGATGCGCCACGCGCGGGCGAGCCGCTCGACAGGCGGGGTCAGCAAGTACGTGACCGCCGCGGCGGCCAGAAGGCAGAGTACGTACTCGCGCATGAGCAGTTATCCCCGCGGATACACGGGGTGTTTGCGCACTAACTCGCCCACCTCGGCTGCAATTGACGCTGCAGCAGAACCATCAGCATCACGAACTGCGCGAGAAATGAAACCAGCGACTTCTTTCATGTCGGGTTCGGTCATGCCCTGCGTGGTGGTAGCTGGGGTGCCCACTCGGATACCCGATCCGATGGACGGTGGCTGCGGGTCATAGGGAATCGCATTCTTATTCAACGTGATGCGGGCCGCATCGCATCGCACTTCTGCATCAGCACCCGTCACGCCAATCGGCTGAAGATCGATGAGTGCCAAGTGGGTATCGGTGCCACCACTGACAGCACGCATACCTTCATCAATCAGGCCAGCAGTCAGCGCCTGCGCATTGAGGATTACCTGCTGCGCGTAATGCTGGTAAGCGGGAGAGGCCGCCTCCTTGAGAGCAACCGCCTTCCCGGCAACCGCATGCATCAGCGGACCACCCTGCATCATCGGGAAAACCGCTTTGTCTATGGCGGCTGCATGTTCGGCCTTGCACAGGATCATCCCGCCGCGCGGTCCACGCAGAACCTTGTGAGTGGTGAAGGTCACAACGTCGGCGTAGGGCACCGGGCTGGGAATGGCTTTCCCTGCGACCAAACCAATGAAGTGTGCAGCATCGACCATCAAGATCGCACCCACCTCATCGGCAATGGCGCGAAAGGCCGCGAAGTCGATCAGTCTCGGGTAGGCCGTAGCACCGCAAATGATCATTTTCGGCCGGTGCTCGAGAGCGATGGCTCGGACTTCGTCGTAATCAATAAGTTCGGTGTCGGCACGCACGCCGTAAGGAACGATCGTGAACCACTTGCCGGAGAAGTTGACCTTCGAGCCGTGAGTCAAGTGACCACCATGAGCCAAGCTCATTGCCATCACGGTGTCGCCCGGCATAACGAATGCTCCGTATGCGGCCAGATTGGCACTGGCACCACTATGCGCCTGCAGATTTGCATGGTCAGCGCCAAAAAGCGTTTTCGCACGTTCGATCCCGATGACCTCGGCCTTATCAACCTCGGCACAGCCACCGTAGTAGCGCTTTGCTGGGTAGCCCTCTGCGTACTTGTTGCTCATCGTGGAACCGAGAGTGGCCAGCACTGCAGGGGAGGTGAAGTTTTCACTAGCGATGAGTTGCAACCCGGAGCGCTGCCGCTCCAACTCAGACAGGATCACCGAAGCAATTTCCGGATCCGTGGCCTCCAGAGCCTCAAAATCGGGTCCGAAGAATGTGTCGGTTGCCATGTGCTCCCCTGAAGTCAGCGCGGATGAGGTGGTGGGTTTTCGCTAGTTACCCGATTCTAGAGGTCGGGACACACATCCCGCAGTGCCTGAGGGCTCAGCGCGCCAGCGCGCCGGATGACGGGCCGCGGGCCTGTGGCATCGACCACAGTGCTCGAAGTGCCACGAATTTCCCCCAGTCCGGGCAGGCTCCCTTGGCCCGGTCCAGCGGCCTTGGCCCAGGGGGATTCTCCGGCGTTCACAATCAGGTCTAACCCGAATACCTCCGCCACGCCTTCTGGTGAAGTGACGGCAGTATCCGCACTCGCTGGCGCTGCGCTTACAGCAACAGGCCCAACTCGGGCGATTACCGCTAGGGCAGCGGGGTGGAGTGGCATCCGCACTGCAACTGGTGCTCCCCCGGCCGCATCCCAGCTCAGCGTTGTTGCAGCCGGCAGAAGCAAGGTCAGTAGACCAGGCCAGAAAGCATCCATCAGATCGCGTGCGTAATTTGGCACGCTCTGGGTAATTCCGGACACTGTGGAAATGGAGGGAACCAAGATGCCCAACGGGGCATCATTTTCATAACCCTTGGCCCGACGCATGGCTGACGTGCCGCGCGCTGAGAATGCGTCGGTTGCCAGAACATAAACCGATTCAGTGGGCAGCAGTACCAATCCGCCCCGCTTCATCGCGGCAGATGCGGCCGCAACCACACGCTCTGCGTTTCCGCCGCGCTCCCACTCAATGCGAAGAGTCATGTGCGGATCGCCATCGTAAATCGAGGCAGGCCGTTGAGATCCGTGCGATCCACGACAGATGAAAAAAGAGCCGTGCCAGGCAATTGTGGGATGCGTTCTCCGAGATCCGCGTCTACAGCAGCGGTCTTTACCAGAGTCGGGACCCCAAGCGATCCTGCCTCGGTGCCTTGAATATCCGCGTGCTCGATAACCAATAGTCCACCTTCCCGGAGGAGCACAGCAGCCGTCAGGATCACCCGCCGAGTCACTGTCAATCCATCTGCGCCCGAGTAGAGCGCCATTGCAGGATCATGGTCGCGCACTTCTGCTTCCCGGGGGATCATTCCCTCGGGAATATATGGCGGGTTCGCCGACACCACGCTTACTTGGCGAGCCAGGTGTGCAAGGTCATGGCCGGGTTCAGATACCAAGGCGGCATCGCCGACGATCACTTCGACTGCTGAGCCAACTTGAGCAAGCTGCGCAGCGTGCGCTGCCACATTCAACTGTG
Source organism: Candidatus Nanopelagicales bacterium (assembly GCA_044341115.1). Classification (GTDB taxonomy): domain Bacteria; phylum Actinomycetota; class Actinomycetes; order S36-B12; family S36-B12; genus CAIXFB01. The sequence goes on along the minus strand of JBIISH010000141.1, from coordinate 456 downwards.
TCCACTCCGCTGCGTGGGGGTCAAGTTCTACCGCGTACACGATACTTCCGGGAACTTCAGTTGCCATTGCTAGCGCTATAGCTCCGCTTCCGGAACAGAGATCAACAGCCATTTTCGATGGAGAATCTCGAAGCGCACGAATCGCTGCTTCAGCAACTAGTTCAGTCTCTGGGCGTGGAATGAAAACTCCTGGCCCGACCTTTAGTTCTACATAACGAAAATGCGCAACACCCAAGATGTGCTGTAACGGAACCCGTGAAAGTCGCTGTGAGAGCAATGCTTCAATCCGAACCCGCTGCTCATTATCGACGGAGTCTTGCAGCAAGAGACGGGACCGCGTGACGCCAAGTACGTGCGCGACGATCGTGCTCGCGTCGGTGCCTGGGCTTGGCACACCAACTGATGAAAGTCGCTTTTCAGAATCGAAGAGCACATCGCGCACCGTGGCGCGTCCAC
>JBIISH010000154.1:0-4731 GCA_044341115.1 Candidatus Nanopelagicales bacterium | reverse complement strand
CGCCAACTTCTTCGGTGCCAATGGGTACTGCCGTGCTGCGCAATCGCCGTGCGGTGAGCGGCCGCTCCGTAACCTTTGTTTCTGCTCCACCCGTACATGGGCGCTTCATCGTGCGCATTGATCATGAGGGCATCCCGTGCCACTTTTGCTAGGACCGAAGCTGCGGACACTGAAGCGCACAACGCATCCGCTTTCACTTGAGTTACAACGTGCCATTGCGAAGACCTCGTGAATTCGAGATTGGGTGAGATGAAGTCTCGATCTCCGTCGAGAAGAATCCATCCTGCTTCAGCACCCATGAGGTTGTGAGACACCTCGCAGGCTCCTAGGGCAAGTGCACTCATAATTCCGATGCGATCGATAACAACGGCTGGTATGTGCACTATCGACCAGGCCTCAACCCAATCGCCGATCTGTGGAACGAGTTCGATTCTTCGACGTGAACTCAGGCGTTTTGAGTCATCAACTCCACGTGGTACCTCGCCACAAGATTGACTGATTCGAACACCGCCTACAGTGACGGGCCCGGCAAGCGCGCCACGACCCACTTCATCAATGGCGATGAGAGAGCGATGTGTTGAATTCATCAACGTGTGTTCTAGTGCTAGGTCTGGCATAGAGATCAAGATCCTGAGTCGATTGCCCGATTCGCAAAAATATTCGGGATAGAAAGTACCCCGAAGTTTTCAAACGGCCAGACCACGAGCACTACCCGGCCCACTGCAGAACTTGTCGGTACTGATCCACCGGCCACATCAAGGTGATAGCGCGAATCTCGCGAATCGCCGCGGTTATCCCCCATCACGAACATTGAATCCGGTGGAACCACTACATCAAACCTGACCTGATCGGTTGGTCCCTGCACGTAGGACTCATCCAACGGAACCCCATTAAGGACGATGCGACCCTCGACATCGCAACATGCGATGGTGTCTCCACCGATGCCGATAACTCGCTTGACCAAGTCTGACCCACTATCACTTGGCAGCAAACCGATAAAAGTGAGAACCGAATTTACCGCCCCCCGCACACCACCTGGTGCAGATGCTGGTTCTGGCAACCACCCACCAGGGTCACGGAATACAAGAACTTCGCCACGGTCGACACCGGCGATACGGGTGGTGATGCGTGAAGCAACAATCCGATCATTAGGTACCAACGTCATTTCCATGGATGACGAAGGAACATAGAACGCTTGGACGAGGAAGGCTCGGACAAATGCAGAGATGATGAGAGCGATGACAATGATGACAACGAATTCACGAATCCCGCGCCACGTGCCGTTACCCGCGCGCTCACGTGCGTGCCTCCCCCGGCCGTCATCACTGTTTTCTGACCCACTGGGAGTGCCGCCTTCGGGCTCATTCGCATCGTCGCGGGCAGAGATTGCCATTACCGAACCGCCACTGCCTCAAATGTTGATGGCGTTTCCAGAATCGATAAGCGATCGAGAGGCCACAGCACATTCATCGCTCGCCCAATGACCTTCGACTCCGGAACGAAGCCGCCACCAGGATCACCCAAATGTGATCGAGAGTCTGCCGAGTTAGAACGGTGGTCGCCCATGACCCACAGTTTCCCTTCGGGAACCTGCACGTCAAATGCCGAAAGGCTGGGAACATCACCTGGGAACAAATAAGACGACTCATCAAGAGCAACGTCGTTCACCGTAATGCGCCCGTCGGCATCACAACAGATCACTCGGTCACCGCCAACCCCGATCACTCGCTTAATGAAGTCCGTGTTATCCGATGGCACCAAACCGAAAGACTGACCAACCCACGCGATCGCTCCGCTTATGGGGTTGCGCTCGGGAACGGCGTTTGCAGGAACGAATGAGTCAGTACCGTCAAAAACGACGACGTCGCCACGCTCAGGTGATCGAAAATTCATCAACACGCGGTTGACCAGAACGCGATCACCGATTTGGAGTGTATTTTCCATCGAACCCGAAGGAATGGAAAACGGCTTCACCACAAACGTGGTGACCAAGAGCACCACGCCGACGGCTATCGCAATGGTGACCGGGATATCCCACCAAGCGTGCCGATCTTTGTCGGCCAAGGATCAGCCTTCAGTCTTGACGATCTCGCGACGCTCACGGATCTTTGCCTTCTTACCCCGTAGCTCCCGCAAGTAGTAGAGCTTCGCACGACGAACGTCACCGCGGCTCACAACTTCGATTTTTTCAACAATCGGGGTGTGCAAGGGAAAGGTTCGCTCGACGCCGACGCCATAGGAAACCTTGCGCACGGTGAAGGTCTCAGAGATACCTGAACCGGATCGACCAATAACCACACCTTGGAAGAGCTGCACACGAGTCTTGTTTCCCTCGACGACCTTGACGAACACCTTCAAAGTGTCGCCGGCGCGAAAGGACGGTAGGTCGGTCTTCAGCGAATCCGAATCGATCGAGTCGAGAGTCTTCATGTCAGTTTCTCTTCCTGCAAGCGCCACAGGTCGCCCACGGTTAGGTAGGTGGACCAAGATTTGTGCGTCTGGTTCTGTTCTGAACTCGCGAAGACAGGTCCCCTGTGGCAGATCTCTGCTCGCGAAGCCCCCTGAGTCTGCCACATGGCGACTCAGGACTGAAATTCAGTAGGGGTCACTCATCCCGATGATCTGGAAGGGGATCGGGAAGGGGATCCGGGAGGAGATCCGGGCGCATCTGTCCCGTCCGGCGTTTCGCCTGGACCGCACGCCACTCCTGGATCCGGCCATGGTGCCCGCTGAGCAGCACTTCGGGGACTTCTAGCCCTCGCCAACTCACCGGTTTCGTGAACACCGGGCCCTCTACGAGGTCGGCCATGTCACCCGGAGCGAATGAATCATCGGCGGCACTTTCCTGATTCCCCAGCACGCCAGGGATTAGCCGCCCGACCGCCTCCACCATTACCAACACAGCGGCCTCACCGCCGGCGAGCACATAATCCCCAGTACTCACCTCGGCCACGCCCTGCCAATCAGGTGAGGCTCCATAGTGCTGAGCCACCCTGCTGTCTATTCCCTCATAACGCCCGCATGCGAAAACCAGACGAGGGGCTGTGGACCAGGCTGCGGCAGTCGCCTGTGTGAAACGGGTCCCCGATGGCGTGGGAATCACGAGCAGTGGTGCCGCATCTGCTCTAGCCCGTACATCATCGAGCGCAAAACCCCAGGGCTCTGGACTCATGACCATTCCAGGGCCACCGCCATAGGGGGTGTCATCCACCGTGCGGTGACGATCGTGAGTCCAGTCGCGTAGATCGTGCACGTGCAGATCAATGAGCCCCGCGTCGGCGGCTTTGCCAATGAGCGATATTCGCAACGCGTCGAGGTACTCGGGGAAGATCGTGACAACATCGATCCGCATTACTCGTCCAAAAGGCCAGGCGGCGGCGTTACCGAAATTCGCTGCGCCGCGATGTCGACTTCGGGAACAAACTGCTCGATGAACGGAATCATGAATTCCCGCCCACTGGCTGAAGTGACCGACAGTAAATCCTGGTTGGGCAAATGCACCACATCGGTGACTTCACCCAGATTTAGCCCCGCTGCATCGAATACTTGGCAGCCCACCAACTGTGAGTCAAAGTATTCACCGGGTTCTTCGGGCAGTTCTAACGGATCGCGATCGACCTCAACGATTGTGTCGCGAAGCGCTTCGGCATCGTTGCGATCATCGACGCCCTCAATTGCTAAAAGTAGCCGACCCGAATGCCAATGCATCGCCGAGACCACAAGCACATCATCGGTATTAGCGATGAGTAGCCGGGAGCCTGGCGCGAATCGCTGATCGGGCTCATCAGTTCGCGGCTCAACGGTTACCTGGCCGCGAATCCCATGCGGACGACCAATCCGTCCGACTACGACGCGCACCTGTGAAGCTACCTGCCGTCGACGTCGAGGAAGTCGATGCGCATTCCCCGACCGTCGTTCAAAGCAGTCACAACGGTGCGCAGCGCTGTAGCAGTGCGACCATTGCGCCCAATAACTCGGCCCATGTCTTCGGGATGAACTGTCACATTCAAGGTCGGTCCACGCTTTCCGCTGCGTGAGCTCACCGTGACGTCGCCAGGATTGTCAACGATTCCGCGGACAAGATGTGCCAACGCTTCGTCGAGCATTACTCGGACTTTTCCTCGGCGGGAGTCTCGTGGCGCATAAGCTCCTCGACCTTGTGTGCGACCGCCTCGGCAACTTCTTCGACCTTTTCGACAACGTCTTCAACAACGTCTTCGACCTTTTCGACGACGTCTTCTACAACGTCTTCGACCTTCGCTACGGCCTCTTCAACAACGGCCTTTACCTTCTTGGTCGGGGTCTTGGGCTCAGCAGCGGCTTCTTGAGCCGCGGCCGCGAATGCGATCGACTTGCTCGGCTTGGGCTCGGCCACCTGAAGGGTGCCTTCTGCGCCGGGCAAACCCTTGAACTTCTGCCAGTCGCCGGTGACTCGCAAGATCGCGGCTACGGCTTCGGTCGGCTGTGCGCCAACGCCTAGCCAGTACTGCACACGCTCTGAGTCAACACGGATCACGCTGGGGTTGTCCATCGGCTGGTAGATGCCAATTTCCTCGATCGAGCGGCCATTGCGCGCGGTACGGGAGTCAGCAATAACTATGCGGTACTGGGGCGCATGGATCTTGCCCAAGCGCTTCAACTTGATCTTGACAGCCACGAGAGAACATTTCTCCTATTAATTGGGGTGGTGCGCACCTCAGCCACGTGGGGACATGACCTCAGCGAAGACCT
>JBIISH010000024.1:0-11835 GCA_044341115.1 Candidatus Nanopelagicales bacterium | reverse complement strand
AAGGCCGAGTGCAACGGCGGCAGCTAGTCGAAGCGGCCGGATTCCGAGCGGGCCAACACCAAGGTTTGGCCCCCATCGAGTGGCGGTTGCGGCAAGACCGAATGTGGTGACGTAACTTGCGAGCCGTTTTCGGGTGTGATCCCGATCGAGAACGAGAAGACCAAAAGCGACGACGACCCAGAACGCGAGAATCCCATCGAGCAGACCGGTGCGACTCATCACGATGTGGATGCCATCGAGTGCAAGTAGGAAGCCGGCGAGGGTGCCAATTAGGTCTGAACGGGTGAGCCGGCGCACGATCCGAGCCACAAGCAGCACGGTGAGCACACCGAGGATGGCAACGGCGATGCGCCAGCCGAAGGGTGAAACCCCGAAAAGGTATTCACCAGCCGCGATGGTCCACTTTCCAAAAGGAGGGTGCACCACGAAGGAGCCCTCACTGGTGAAGGCTTCGACAGTGCGCCAGTTATCGCCTGCGCTGAGCATCAGATCCTTGTGATTCTCAACAGCCTTATGTTCGACGCCAAATCGCAGAAGTGCCCAGGCATCCTTGGCGTAGTAGGTCTCATCGAAGGAGACCGCGTTCGGGCGGCCAAGGTTTACCAGCCGAATCAATGCGGCGATCGCCGTAACGATGATCGGGCCGAGCCACCCGCGCCAGCCAAAGCTGGGCATGGGCGGATAGAGGCGTTCTGCCACTGCGGCATCCCCCGTGCGCGTCGTCACCACGTCATCGTAGGCGCGCTGTCAGGATGAGTGCGTGCCTACAACAACAGAATCTGAGTTACGCGGGCGAATCGTGCTGGCCGGCACACCCCTGGGGAATGCGGCTGATGCCTCTCAACGGCTGCGCGAGGTGCTCGCCTCGGCCGATGTGATCGCCGCTGAGGACACTCGGCGCCTCCGAAATCTCCTCTCGCGCATGGATGTTGTGATCACCGGGCGCGTGGTTTCCTTTTTTGAAGGTAACGAGCGAACCCGCGCAGGTGAACTCGTTGAGGCAGCCCAGCGTGGGGATCTTGTTGTTGTGGTGACCGATGCCGGAATGCCGTCGGTGAGCGATCCGGGCTATTCACTCGTGGTGGCGGCGTTGGCCGCCGGTGTGCCGATCAGCGTGGTGCCAGGCCCATCGGCTGTGATAACAGCGCTGGCGGTGTCGGGCCTTCCGGTCGACCGTTTCACCTTCGAAGGATTTTTGCCGCGCAAGGCGGGTGAACGCCGGGCCGCACTCACCACTTTGGTTACCGAACCTCGCACGATGGTGTTCTTCGAGGCCCCGCATCGAGTCGAGGCAACACTGACCGAGATGGCGGCGGTCTTCGGTGCGGATCGGCCTGGGGCGGTATGTCGAGAGTTAACCAAGACATATGAGCAGGTGATTCGAGGATCTTTGGCGGAGTTGGTGGATGCGGCTAAAGATGGATTGCGTGGGGAGATCACGTTGGTGATCGCCGGAGCTGCGCCCGGTGCAGGTGTGGCCCGCAGCGATGAGGAACTCGTCGCGGAGGTCTTGCGGCTAGAACAAGCCGGAATCAGTCGCAAAGATGCGATTGCTGAGGTGGCCGCATCATGTGGTGCCAAGCGTCGCCTCGTCTACGACGCAGTGATTCGCCTGCGCGCCGAATCTTAAGGTGCCGACTCCTAAGATGTCGGCATGGCTTCCTCGGCGCACGACAAAGCTTTCTATGTCACGACGCCCATCTACTACGTCAACGATGCTCCGCATATTGGTCACGCATACACGACCACTGCTGGAGATGTCCTCACCCGCTGGCACCGGCAGCGTGGTGAGAAAGTCTGGTTCCTCACAGGTGTTGATGAGCACGGCACCAAAGTCCAGCGGGCTGCCGAAGATGGTGGCGTAACCCCACAGCAGTGGGTGGATCGGCTGGTGACAGATTCTTGGCGTCCAGTTTTGTCGACGATCAACGCCGCTAACGACGATTTCATTCGCACCACGGAGCCTCGTCACATTGAACGTGTGCAAAAGTTCTGGGAGCAGGTCCGCGAGAACGGCTATGTGTATTCAGCGCCGTACGAGGGCCCGTATTGCGTTGGTTGCGAGGAGTTCAAACTCGCCGGCGATTTGTTGGCGGGCACGGGCGAGTTCGAAGGTCAACAGGTCTGCCCCGTGCACAGCCGCCCTGTTGAGCAACTGACTGAAGACAACTGGTTCTTCAAACTTTCAAGTTTCCAGCAGGCGCTCATCGATCACTACGAAGCCAATCCCGATGCGATCGCACCGCGCAGCGCCTACAACGAGGTCATGAGTTTCCTCAGGCAGGGACTCGTCGACATTTCGATGTCTCGATCGAGTGTGAGTTGGGGAATCCCGCTTCCATGGGATGAGAAGCAGGTCGTCTACGTCTGGTTCGACGCACTTTTGAACTACGCCACTGCGGTGGGCTACGGCGCCGATCCGGCGAGTGAAGAGGGTCAACGCTTTGCACAGACGTGGCCATGCGATGTGCACCTCGTAGGCAAAGACATCCTGCGCTTCCATGCTGTCTACTGGCCGGCCATGCTCATGGCTGCCGGGGTTCCGGTCGCCCACAAAGTGTTTGCGCACGGCTGGCTGCTCGTGGGCGGCGAGAAAATGTCCAAGTCCAAACTCACCGGGATCGCACCAGAGCAGATCATCGATCACTTCGGTGCCGATTCGTTCCGTTACTACTTTTTGCGCGCTATCGCCTTTGGTCAAGATGGCTCGTTCTCGTGGGAGGACATGTCGGCTCGCTACACCTCAGAGTTGGCGAACGGTCTTGGCAACCTGGCATCGCGGGCAACCGCCATGGTGGTTCGTTACTGCGATGGGGCTCTTCCAACACCGGGTGCCTACGAGCCGGCCGAGCAAGCTCTGATCGATGCGCTCGCAACGCTCGTTCCTGAAGCAGATGCAGCCATGGCAGAACTCGATTTCGCCACTGCGATTGGCGGGGTGCGCTCGTTCATCGAAATGGTGAACGGTTATGTGACCGACGTCGAGCCGTGGGTACTCGCTAAAGATCCGGCGCAAACCGAGCGCCTGCACACCGTGCTCTACACGATTTGTGAATCACTCCGGGCTATAGCGGTTCTTTACAACCCGGTGATGCCCGTGACGATGGCTGATTTGTGGCAGCAGTTGGGTGCAGAGTCAACTCTTGGCCCGATCGCTGATCAGCGCATCGATGCTGTTGCAACGTGGGGACAGCTTCAGCCCGGAACTGTGATCACGAAAGGTGATGCGCTCTTTCCACGCCTGGAGGAGTCCGAGTAGTGGGCCGCAGTTCAGTTGATCGGGACCGTTCACTCCCGCAGCCGCCCCAGCCTTTGGTGAGTCCGGTGATCGACACGCATACGCACCTCAATGTGCTCGATCGTTCACTGCACGGAGACGATGAACCCGATGCGGACCAGGTGTTGGCCAATGCCGCTGCAGTTGGCGTGACAAAAGTCGTGCAAATCGGCTGTGATGTTGAGGCTGCCCGCTGGTCTGTTGATTTTGCACAGACCCGCCCTAACGTTGCAGTGGGCGTTGCGATTCATCCGAACGATGCAGCTCGTACCGCAGTTGCCCATGGCCCGAGCGCGCTCGAGGAATCGTGGCGGATCATCGAAGAACTAGCTGCTGATCCGGTTGTGCGAGCCGTGGGTGAGACCGGACTTGATTACTTTCGCACTGATGAGTCAGGGCGCCCCGCGCAGCAGGAGTCCTTTCGGTGGCACATCGATCTTGCCAAGCGGTTAGGTAAGGCCCTCGTGATCCACGATCGTGATTCGCATGATGATGTGATCAACGTGCTGGAGAGTGAAGGCCCACCGAGTTCGGTAATTTTCCACTGCTTTTCAGGTGATGCACTGATGGCGCGTTACTGCGCCGATCAAGGTTGGTTCATGTCTTTTGCGGGCGTGATCACCTTTCCCAGCGCCACTGAATTGCGAGCCGCCCTCGAAGTGGTTCCCGATGAGCTGGTGCTCGTAGAGACCGACGCCCCCTACCTGACCCCTGCACCCTTTCGCGGGCGGCCCAACGCCTCCTACCTCACTCCGCTCACCGTGCGGGCTATGGCCGAGGTGCGGGGAACCACTGAGGCTGAGCTCGCGCCGCTGCTCTTTGCTAATGCACAGCGAGCTTTTGGAGCATGGTGACCGAACACGAGTCTGAATCGGGACCTGAATCTGAGGAAGGCCTGCTCGGCGCGGTTGCCATCCGCGAACTTGCTACGCGTTTGGGGATCAAGCCGACAAAAAAGTGGGGTCAAAATTTTGTTATCGATCCCAATACTGTCCGACGGATTGTCGCCTCTGCTCGCCTTGAACCCGATGAGGTAGTGATCGAGGTTGGTCCGGGCCTTGGCAGCCTTACCCTCGCGTTACTTCCGCATGTATCTCAGGTGCTCGCCGTAGAAATTGATGCGCGCTTGGCGAGGCAGTTGCCAAAGACCGTTGAAGCGCATGCCCCGGGACTCATCGACCGTCTCACGGTAGTTCAGCACGATGCGATGACTTTGACTCCGGAAACATTGGCGACACCGGTGGCTCCAAGTGCACTGGTTGCCAATTTGCCCTACAACATCTCTGTTCCCGTGGTGCTGCACCTGCTCAGCGCATTTCCTAGCATCTCAACGGTCCTGGTGATGGTGCAAAAGGAGGTAGCCGATCGATTGGTTGCAGGGCCCGGTTCGCGCACATACGGAGTGCCGAGTGTGAAAGCACGCTGGTTCGGTGACCTCGAATATGCAGGAAATGTGGGGCGATCCGTTTTCTGGCCAGCACCAAACGTTGACTCCGGGCTGGTCCGAATCACGAGGGCCCACCGCGAGGATCCCGGGGTGACGCAACGTCAGGTGTTTTCAGTGATTGATGCAGCCTTCTCCCAACGCCGAAAAATGCTTCGGTCTGCATTAGCGGCTCTGTATGGGTCAACCGCTCAGGCTCAAGAGGTATTGGAAGCCGCTGGCGTTGATCCGAGCGTGCGCGGGGAACAACTCGCACTTGACGACTTCATTTCCATCGCGCGTGCGTCATCGGCTCGTTCGGCTTAGCCTGACATGGTGATGCGCAACGAGGTGACCGCTCGTGTTCCAGCCAAGGTCAACCTGCAACTCTCCGTGGGCCCGTTGCGCGCAGATGGTTACCACGAACTTGTGAGCGTTTTCCATGCGGTGAATGTGTGTGATGACGTGCGGGCAACGAGAGCTGACGGGATCTCCCTGACCATCTCCGGTGAAGGTGAAGAGATTCTTCCCCGCGATGAAAGAAACTTGGCTTGGCGTGCAGCGGTGTTACTCGCTGACGCATCTGGAGTTGATCCCGATGTAGCCCTGCACATTCAGAAGTCGATTCCCATCGCGGGAGGTATGGCTGGTGGAAGTGCTGACGCTGCCGGTGCGCTCATTGCCTGTGATGCGCTCTGGAATTTGCAGACGCCGCGCGATGAGTTGATGGAGTTCGCTGCAGAGCTGGGTTCGGACGTGCCCTTCGCTTTACACGGTGGCACCGCCATTGGTACCGGCCGCGGAGAGTTCCTCACCTCCGTCCTCTCAAATGGCTCATTCCATTGGGTTTTCGCTCTGGCCGACGGTGGATTGTCTACTCCGTTGGTTTACGCAGAATGCGACCGCTTGCGTGCCGGGCACGACGTCCCTGATCCGCAGGTCTCGGACCCGCTCATGCAGGCCTTGCGCTCTGGTGATTCCGTGCTACTTGCCGACTCTCTGTACAACGATTTGCAAGCACCCGCGATAAAACTCCGACCCGCGCTCGCGCAGGTTCTCGAAGTGGGTGAGGACTACGGCGCGCTTGGCGGGGTGGTCTCTGGCAGTGGCCCAACCTGCGCGTTCTTGGTGCGCGATGACGAGCATGCACTTGATGTGGCAGTTGCGTTGACTGCCTCGGGAGTGTGTCGGAACGTGAAGCGAGCCACTGGCCCAGCACCCGGTGCCCGTCTGATCTGAATGGTCTGAGGTTGGATTAGAAACGCTGCATCAGCTGGCGTAGAAGCTGCGCGAGTGTCTCGCATTCTGCCTCACTGATACCGCTGAGAATTTCACGTTCGCTTTCGAGCAAATCCTTGATGGCTCCATCCACGCGCGCTTGGCCCTCGGGAGTGAGAAGAACGCGCACTCCGCGTCGATCGGTTGGGTCGGGCTCTCTGCGCACCAATCCGCGGGTTTCCAGTCGATCCACGCGATTTGTGATGGTGCCACTCGTAACGAGGGTGACAACGGCAAGTTGTCCCGGCGAAAGCGCATAGGGATCCCCGGATCGGCGAAGGGCCGCCAGTACATCGAACTCCCAGGTATCAAGTTCATGTCTGGTGAACGCGAGGCTACGGGCCGTATCGAGGTGTTGCCCGAGTCTGGTCACCCGGGAGAGCACCTGCAAAGGCGCTACGTCGAGGTCGGGACGCTCCCGCGCCCACGCATCAACAATCGCATCGACGTCATCTGTGGGCATGCCGTCATTTTACGTCAAGAATCTTGACGTCGAGAATCTTTACCCTTGGTGTTTACCAGCAGCTTTGGCTTGGGGTCCATGTTGGATAGACCGTTCCACGCGAGGTTGACCAGGTTGGCAACCACATCTTCTTTTCGCGGTTTACGCACATCTAGCCACCACTGCCCAGTGAGCGCGACCATGCCCACCAACATCTGGGAGTACATGGGCGCGAGTTTCGCGTTGAGTTTGTGGGCGGAAAACTCCGCCGCGAGCAGATGCTCCACTTGGGCGGCCACGTCAACGAGCAGGGATGCGAAAGTTCCGGTCTGTTGCGACACGGGGGAGTCGCGCACCAGGATCCGAAAACCTTCGGGGTTGGTGTCGATGTAATCGAACAGCGCCATCGCGGCCTGTTCCACTAACTCTCGGGCTGATCCGGCGGTGAGGGCATCACTGATCGAGCCGAGCAGATTGTTCATTTCGCGATCGACGAGCACCGCGTAGAGACCTTCTTTGCCACCGAAGTGTTCATAGACCACGGGCTTGGAGACGCCAGCCTTCGCGGCTATCTCTTCAACACTTACTGCTTCGAAACCCTTGTTCGCGAAGAGTTTGCGACCGACGGTGAGAAGTTGTTCACGGCGCTGCTGGCCAGACATGCGCACTTTCGAGACTTGCGCGGGCACAGTGCGCGAGCGAGCAATGGGCGCCTTTCCAGATTCGATCGATTCATCCGGTTCCAGATCATCGGCACCTGTAACAACTTCTAAGCGCGGGCTCATGCTGATTCCTGATACCCACGCAACCGAAAACGCATTTCCGGGTCTATGAGTTTTTTGGCCAGCCGTTCAGGTTTGGGCCAGCGCACGTCGGTCACCAACTTGATGTTCTCCAGGCCACGAATGATCTCGGCGCTGATATCGAGTTGGCCGCGCAGCACTCCGTGCCGGGCAGCGGTTGGGTCCACATGGTGCAGGTTATGCCACGACTCACCGAAGGAGGGAATGGCCAACCACGCGACGTTTGTGGACAGATCGCGTGAATCGAAGGGTCGCTTGCCGAACACATGGCAGATCGAGTTGATCGACCAGGTCACGTGGTGCACAAAGGCGATCCGGAATAGACCGGCCCAGAAGAAGGCGGTGAGTGCGCCCAGCCACGACCATGTGATCAGACCACCGAGGATTGCAGGGGCGACCATCGAGAACAGGGCAATCGCGGGGAACCATGCGGAGATTCGCCGCAGGTCTGCATCGTCGTCGATGTCGGGTGCGTACTGCCGGATCGAAGTGTTCTCCGAAGAAAAGAGCCAACCGACGTGCGCAAAGGCAAGACCCTTCGCGACCGCGCGGCGCGAGGTGCCAAATCGCCAGGGGGAGTGCGGATCGCCAACCTCGTCGGTGAACTGGTGGTGTTTGCGGTGATCGGCCACCCACTGATCAAGCGAGCCCTGCATCGCCATGGAGCCCGTGATCGCTAACACGATCTTCAGCACCCGGTTCGTTTTGAAGGAGCCGTGGGTGAAGTGGCGGTGGTAGCCCAGCGTGATGCCGAGAGCGGTGATTGCCCAGAAGAGCACGGCCAATGCCACATCGGTCCAGCCCAGCCAGCCGCCCCAGAGAACAGGAATCGCAAAAAGGACGGAGACCAGCGGAATTACGACGAATAGACCGATGGCAAAGCGCATCGAAGGGCTGAGCAGTGGTTGTTCGTCGTGAACGGGCGGGCTATCTACGGGACGTAGGTCGGGCGCGAGGCTCATCGATCTCCTTGGGGTGATTCGTTGTGAATTACTTACGCTTGCGTAGGTTACGTTACCGTAACCAAGGTTGTCCAGCGCCCCAGTGCGGCGCGCTCTACGCTTACCCGGCAGTCCCGGGTCGTCTAGCGGCAGGACAGCGGACTTTGAATCCGTCAACGGTGGTTCGATCCCACCCCCGGGAGCCATCTGCGCGTAGTCGCCAGTCCGACCGGCTGCCGCGTAACGAGTCGCGTCATGAAATTTTTTTTGTGATGTGGCTCACGCGGGCGACTTCGTGCCTCTAGCCTCCTGTCAATTGCACGTCCGGAGGAGGGCATATGGACAAGAGGATCAGCGCAGGCGGTGGTGTCGAGTACACCCATGCCGGCAAGGAGTATTTCGATAAGCGCGGGCTCAAGCGTTACGCGGGTGCGGCGTCGCTGTGGGGACTGGGCGTGGCCGCGGTCATCTCCGGTGACTTCTCGGGCTGGAATTTCGGCATCGGGAATGCCGGCTGGGGCGGCATGCTGATCGCCACGATCATCATCGGCCTGATGTACATCTTCATGATTTACAGCATCTCCGAGATGTCGGCAGCAATGCCGCACACCGGTGGCGCCTATTCATTTGCCCGTTCGGCGATGGGCCCGTGGGGCGGCTTCATCACGGGATTCGCAGAGACGATCGAGTACGTGATCACGACTGCCGTGGTCGGCACCTTTGCTGCCCTGTATGCCGATGCGATCGTCGCAGACCTCTTCGGCATCAACCTGCCGATCCTGGCCTGGGTGATCATCATCTACGTGATCTTCGTTGCGCTGAACGCGGCGGGAGCGGCAGCATCCTTCCGCTTCGCATTCATCATCGCGGTGATCTCGCTCGCCGTGCTCGCAATCTTCTTTGTCGCAGCTCTCGTTTCTGGACAGTTCAGCGTTGACAACCTCTTCGACATCGTTCCCGAGGCTGGCGGCTCCACGTTCCTGCCCTACGGCGTGATGGGGATCTTCCTCGCCATGCCGTTCGCCATCTGGTTCTTCCTCGGCATCGAGGAACTGCCCCTCGCGGCAGAGGAGACGAAGACGCCTGCAAAGGACATCCCGAAGGGCGCGATCACCGGACTGTTCACCCTCCTCACCACAGCGTTCTTGGTGCTGATCTTGAACCCCGGCATCCTCGGCGCAGCTGCCATCTCCGAATCAGGCGAGCCGATTCTGGACGGCTTCCGGGCCATCTTCCCGAACAGCGACATCGCCGCACTGTTGTCCTTGATGGCGCTCGCGGGTCTGATCGCCTCATTCCAGGGAATCATGTTTGCGGCGGGGCGCAATGTGTACTCCCTCTCGCGGGCTGGCTACTACCCGAAGTTTCTTTCGCTCACGGGGGAGCGCAAAACACCATGGGTCGCCCTCGTCGCCAGCGCGGTCGTCGGGATCGTGCTGGTCTTCGGACTGGGTGCAATCGCCTACGGCGGCGAGGAGACTCCCTATGTGAGTGCCGCGAATGCCCTGCTACTCATCGCCGTGTTCGGTGCAGTCATCGCGTACGTGCTGCAGATGGTGGCCTTCCTCATCCTGCGCAGGAAGTTCGCGAGCGCCGATCGTCCCTACCGCAGCCCGGTAGGACTGTGGGGGGCCTTCATCGCCGGCGTGATCTCGCTGGTCACCTTGATCCTTATGCCGTTCAACGAGGACTACCGTGCAGTCATTATCTGGGTCGCGATCGTGTACGTCGTGGGTCTCATCGCCTTCGCGCTGTTCGGCCGCACCCGGCTGGTGCTGTCACCGGAGGAGGAGTATGCGGTGACCGGCGGCGTTCACGGACACCCCGAGGTCGAGGGGTATGACGTCACCGAGCAGCTCGAGGAATCAGGCAAGGAAGACTGGCGCGGATAGCGTCTGCACTCTGAACGGGGGG
This sequence comes from Candidatus Nanopelagicales bacterium, assembly GCA_044341115.1. Lineage (GTDB taxonomy): Bacteria > Actinomycetota > Actinomycetes > S36-B12 > S36-B12 > CAIXFB01. The sequence goes on along the minus strand of JBIISH010000024.1, from coordinate 1,757 downwards.
AGAGGCGTGCCTCTCCCCCCGTTCCCAGCACTGGGAGGCTTCATGGGTACGGGTCAACGGATCACGCTCGATCAACTTCGCGAACTCGTTGCGGCGGGAGACATCGACACCGTCTGCGTGGCGATCACCGACATGCAGGGACGTCTGCAGGGCAAGCGCGTGCATGCGGGCCACTTCCTCAGCGACGTCGCAGACCACGGCACCGAGGGATGCAACTACCTGCTCGCCGTCGACGTCGATATGAACACGGTCGATGGGTACGCGATGTCGTCGTGGGACACCGGATACGGCGACATGGTGTTCGTCCCTGACCTATCCACCTTGCACCTGCAGACTTGGCAGCCCGGAACCGCCGCGCTCATCTGCGACATCCGTGACGAGGAAGGCCACGACGTCGCTCCGTCGCCACGGCAGATCCTCACCCGGCAGACACGGCGTCTTGCGGATCGAGACCTCGTAGCGCTGGTGGGGACGGAGCTGGAGTTCATCGTGTTCACCGACACCTACGAAAGCGCCTGGCAGTCGGGTTATCGAAATCTCACTCCTGCAAACCTGTACAACGTCGATTACTCACTCCTGGGCACCGCCCGGGTAGAGCCGCTCCTGCGACGCATCCGCAATGCCATGGCCGATGCGGGCATGACAGTGGAAAGCGCTAAGGGCGAATGCAATCTTGGTCAGCATGAGATCGCCTTCAAGTACGACGAGGCCATCAGCACGTGTGACAACCACGTGATCTTTAAGACGGCATCAAAGGAGATTGCATCGCAAGAGGGCATGTCGATCACCTTCATGGCCAAGTTCAACGAGCGCGAGGGGAACTCATGTCACATCCACCTCTCGTTCCGTACGACCGACGGCATGGTGGTGATGGCAGACGATTCCGCACCCGATGGGCTCTCCGAACTCGGACGGCATTTCATCGCCGGGCAGCTCGCGCATGCCGCGGAGTTGACGCTGCTCTTCGCACCCCAGATCAACTCCTACAAGCGCTACCAAACAGGTTCTTTCGCGCCGACCGCCCTGCGCTGGGGGCGCGACAATCGCACGTGCTCCTTCCGCTTGGTGGGACACGGTCCCTCGCTGCGACTGGAGAACCGCATCCCCGGGGGAGATGTCAATCCATATCTTGCTGTGGCGGGCATGATCGCCGCGGGAATGGATGGAATCGACCGTGCACTACCCCTCGAGGCCGCCTTCGTCGGCAACGCATATGAGAGCGACTCGGCGCGCGTTCCCGAGTCTTTGCGGGAGGCGCTGGCCCTGTGGGAGGGGTCGGCCTGGGTCCGCGAGACGTTCGGGGCCGAGGTCACCGACCACTACGCGAACATGGCGCGGGTAGAACTGGCAGCATTCAACTCCTCGGTCACCGATTGGGAGCGCTTTCGTAGTTTCGAACGTCTGTAAAGCACCCTCAGTCCAGCGCCGCGTCACTCCAGATCCGAAGGGGCTCCATGTTCACTGTCATCAATCCCGCTACGGAGCAGGGGATCGCCGAGGTTGCCTCGACATCCCTGGCAGAGACCGATGTAGCTATTGCGCGATCGGTGCTCGCCTTCGAGTCGTGGCGCAGGGTTTCACCAGGTGAGCGAGCTGATCTGCTCCGGGCCTTTTCCACCGTGGTGCGCGAACATTCAGAGGAACTCGCACAACTCGAGGTCGCCAACTCCGGTCACACCATCGGCAATGCCCGCTGGGAAGCTGGGAACGTCGCCAACGTCCTCAACTACTACGCGGGTTCACCCGAGCGGCTGTTC
>JBIISH010000090.1:0-6628 GCA_044341115.1 Candidatus Nanopelagicales bacterium | reverse complement strand
AGATCCCGGTTGCTGGTGGGGTCGACATCACTTTCCACGAACCCATAGGTGTGGTGGGAATCATCGTGCCGTGGAATTTTCCGATGCCGATCGCAGGATGGGGATTCGCACCTGCACTCGCTGCCGGTTGCACCGTGGTGCTCAAGCCCGCTGAACTGACGCCACTGACAGCCATCCGTTTGGGTGAGCTCGCACTGGAGGCCGGCATCCCCGAGGGCGTGTTCACGGTGCTGCCCGGCAAGGGCTCCGTGGTGGGCCAGCGGCTCGTGGAGCACCCGTTAGTGCGCAAGATCGTGTTCACCGGCTCCACCGATGTTGGCATGCAGATCATGGCCGGCTGCGCAGCACAGGTGAAGCGGGTCACCCTCGAACTCGGCGGTAAGAGTGCCAACATCATCTTCGGCGACTCCGACCTCGACAAAGCGGCGGCAACAGCACCGTATGGCGTTTTCGACAACGCCGGCCAGGACTGCTGCGCCCGCTCGCGCATTCTCGTTCAGCGCAGCGTCATGGATGACTTCATGCAGCGACTCGAGACTGCTGTGCAGGGCGTCGTTGTGGGTGATCCCGCGCAGGAGAGCACCGAGATGGGTCCACTCATCTCGCGCGGCCAGCTCAACACCGTCAGGTCATTCGTTCCCGACGAAACTAGCGTCGCATTTCGCGGGACCTGCCCCGACGGTGCTGGATTCTGGTACCCACCCACCGTTCTCCTCGCGACGGAAAACGATCGCGCCTACCGAGAAGAAATCTTTGGACCGGTTGTCGTCGTTGTGCCATTTGACGACGAGACTGATGCGATCCGCATGGCGAACGATTCCGACTATGGTCTGTCCGGCTCGATCTGGACGCGCGATGTTGGGCGCGCCTTCCGGGTAGCGCGAGGCGTGGAAGCGGGAAACTTGTCCGTCAATTCGCACTCGTCTGTGCGCTACTGGACACCGTTCGGCGGGTTCAAGAAATCCGGGCTCGGTCGTGAACTCGGACCAGATGCACCAGAAGCTTTCACCGAGACCAAAAACGTTTTCCTGGCAACCGATGAGTAGGAGTGACATGTCCAGCAATTGTCGACGATTAGAAGGCCGGGTAGCCGTCATTACCGGAGGTGCCAGCGGCATCGGCCTAGCCTCCGCCCTGCGTCTGGCCGATGAAGGAGCTCACGTCGTGATCGGCGATATGGACGATGCGGCAGGAGGTATGGCTGCGGAGCAGGCGGGTGGCCTGTTCGTGCACTGCGACGTGACCGATGCAGGAGATGTTGCCGCAATGTTCCGCGCCGCGAAAGACCGGTACGGATCCATTGACATCGCCTTCAATAACGCTGGCATCTCACCCCCGGACGATGACTCGATCCTGGAAACAGGGATTGAAGCCTGGCGCCGGGTTCAGGAGGTCAACCTGACTTCGGTGTACCTCTGTTGCAAAGAAGTCCTTCCCTACATGCTCGAACAGGGGAAGGGCTCCATCATCAACACTGCTTCTTTCGTGGCGACCATGGCGGCGGCCACGTCGCAAATTTCTTACACCGCATCCAAAGGTGGCGTGCTCGCCATGAGCCGCGAATTGGGAGTGCAATTCGCCCGGAGTGGGGTTCGGGTAAATGCGCTGTCACCCGGGCCCGTCGCCACGCCGTTGCTGATGGAGCTATTCGCCAGTGATCCTGAACGGGCCGCGCGCCGCCTGGTGCACATCCCGGTTGGCAGATTCGGGGAGCCTGAGGAGATCGCCGCGGCAGTTGCCTTCCTCGCAAGTGATGACTCCTCCTTCATGACCGCTTCCAATTTCCTCGTAGATGGCGGGATTTCCGGGGCGTATGTAACGCCGCTCTAGGAAATTGCAGGCGATGCGCAAAGATAAGACCGTGACCCGACCAGCTGCCATCATCATCTTGGCCGCAGGTGAAGGCACCCGCATGAAGTCGGCTCTGCCCAAAGTCCTGCACCCCATCGCTGGTCGAACCCTGCTTGGCCATGTGATTGAAGCCGCAGCGGCCGCCGAACCCGAACACCTGGTCATCGTGATTGGCCACGGTCGCGACCAAGTGCAGGCGCATATCGAAGAAGTCGCGCCGTGGGCACTTACCGCGGTGCAAGAACAGCAGAACGGAACGGGTCACGCAGTTCGGATAGCGCTGGATTCGTTGCACACGGCAGCGCCAGAACTGACCGGTCCCATCGTGGTTCTCACCGGCGACACCCCACTTCTTACCGGCACCACCGTGCGCAAACTTGTGTCTGATCATGGGCGGGCCGCAGCAGGTGTCACGATGATCACCGCCCGACTGAACGATCCCAGCGGCTACGGCCGAGTGTTGCGCGATGTTGATGGCGAAGTGTTCGCAGTGGTCGAACATAAGGATGCAACTATCGAGCAACTCGAGTTCGATGAGATCAACTCAGGCATGTACGCATTCGATGCACAAGAGTTGCGCGCGGCCCTCTCTCAACTCACGACCAACAACTCCCAGGGCGAGGAGTACCTCACCGACGTCATCTCGATCATGCGCAATTCGGGCCGAGCCGTCATTGGCAGTATGTGCCCTGACAGCAACGAGATCCTCGGTGTCAATGATCGGGTGCAACTTGCAGAGGCAGCCGCGTTAATGCGCGATCGCATCAATGAATCGTGGATGCGTGAAGGCGTGACGATGGCCGATCCGGCAACCACGTGGATCGACGTCGACGTTGAACTCGGACGCGATGTGACACTGCTGCCCGGCACCGTTTTGCGCGGTCCCACCGCGATCGAAACCGGAGCCCGAATCGGACCAGGCACCACGTTGATCGACTGCGAAGTGGGCGTTGGCGCTGAAGTAATTCACACGTGGGCGCAACTCGCGGTGATCGGCGATCGGGCCAGCGTCGGTCCATTCACCTACCTGCGCCCGGGCACGGTGCTCGGCGCAGACACCCGCGCTGGTGCTTACGTAGAAATCAAGAACTCTTCAGTGGGCGACGGCTCGAAAGTTCCACACCTGTCCTATGTGGGCGATGCCCAGATCGGTACCGGCTCCAACATCGGAGCGGCCACCGTCTTTGTTAACTACGACGGTATCGAGAAGCACCCCACCGTTGTTGGTGATCATGTGCGGATTGGCTCCGACACCATGCTGGTTGCCCCCGTCACAGTGGGCGATGGCGCCTACACGGCGGCGGGCTCTGTAATTACCGAGGATGTGCCGCCCGGGGCCATGGCCGTGGGTCGAGCCCAGCAGCGAAATATCCGCGGATGGGTGTCCCGCAAGCGTGCCGGCAGTGCATCTGCAGAGGCAGCCGCTCGCGCCGAATCTCCTTCTGACACAGTTACCCCCGACTCACCATCCCCCCAGGAGGCGTAGTGGCCGAAATGTCGGTTCCGACCCAGAAGAAGCTGGTCCTTCTGGCGGGGCGTTCACACCCAGAGCTGGCCCAAAACGTCGCCGCTCAACTGGGGATCGACCTCTCACCCACACTCGCTTATGACTTCGCCAATGGCGAGATCTTTATCCGTTTCCAAGAATCCGTTCGTGGTTGTGATGCGTTCGTATTGCAAAGCCACACCACGCCGATCAACAAATGGATCATGGAGCAATTGATCATGATCGACGCGCTCAAGCGCGCATCGGCCAAACGCATCACTGTCATCGTTCCGTTTTATGGCTACGCCCGCCAAGACAAGAAGCACCGCGGTCGTGAGCCGATCTCGGCCCGACTGATGGCGGATTTGTTCAAGACCGCTGGCGCCGACCGACTCATGACGGTCGATCTGCACACCTCGCAAATCCAAGGATTCTTCGACGGCCCGGTTGATCACCTCTTTGCCCTGCCGCTGCTCTCCTCACATGTGGCCTCTCGCGTTCCCCGCGATCGCATCACCGTGGTCTCACCCGATGCTGGCCGCGTGCGTGTGGCAGAGCGCTGGACCGATGTGCTCGGGGCGCCACTTGCGATCATTCACAAGCGCCGTGACCCCGATGTACCGAATCAGGTGCGGGTGCTCGAGGTGGTCGGCGATGTCCGTGGTCGGGTCTGCGTCGTCGTCGACGACATGATCGATACCGGCGGCACCATCGTTAAAGCGGCAGAGACTCTGCTTGAGAACGGTGCGAGCGACGTGATCGTCGCGGCGACCCACGGAATCCTGAGCGATCCAGCCCGGGAGCGCCTGCAGAACTCACCGATCTCCGAGGTCGTGGTCACGGACACCCTGCCCATCTCCGAAGAGCGGAAATTCGACAAACTCACGGTGCTCTCGATCGCGCCCATCCTGGCCACCGCTATTCATGAGGTGTTCACCGATGGATCGGTTACCAGCATGTTTGAGGACGGTCACACCCCTGAAGATGTCTCCTCGCACTGACGGCTAGACTTTGGGGGTCCTCGGCGAGGGTGGGCGCACCGCAGGTAGGTGCCACACCGTGATCGACGTAGACGTCACCTCGTGACGGCTGCATGTATCGCGCCGAGGGTCGACGTCCAACCGAGGAGAGATCACGTGACTACCGTCAACATCACCGCCACTGCCCGTACCGATTTTGGCAAGGGTGCAGCTCGTCGCACCCGTCGTGCCGGCTTCGTGCCCGCCGTCATCTACGGCCCCGACACCGAGTTGCTGCACATTTCATTGCCCGACCACGATTTGACCCTCGCTCTCCGCAAGCCCCGCGTGGTGCTCAGCGTTGATCTTGATGGCACCAAGTTCCTCACCAAGCCGCGCGATGTTCAGCGCGAACCAGTGAAGCGATACCTCGAGCACATCGACCTCATCGTCATCAGCAAGGTAGAAGCGAGCCTGCGTAGTGACTACGCCGATGCCGTCAAGGCTGCTGAGACTGCTGCTCTAGAAGCCGGCGTTGACACCGCATCGGTCATCCAGGCGATGGAAGAAGCGATTGCTCTCGGTGAAGATCCGATGACCGCTGCAGAACACGCAGTGAGCGACGTCACCAGCCGCACGCTAGCCCAGGCCTCAGCCAACGCTGCCGAAGATGCTGTTGACGCGGCAGTTGCAGCGGAAGCTGCCGTTGCGTCAGTGTCTGATGCAACGCCTGCTCCGTAGACGAACTCCGTAGACGGACGCTGAACCACTCCTCGTGTCAGACCATTGGCTGATCGTCGGTCTGGGTAACCCCGGGCCGGCGTACGCCATGACCCGCCACAACATCGGTGCGATGATCGTCGATGTTGTGGCGTCGTCGTGTTCGGCCAAACTCGGCCGGCACAGACGCGCCCTCGCAGGCGTCGCAGAGGTGCAACTGGGAATGCCCGGGCGAATCAACCGGGCTGTGCTGTCCATCCCGCTTTCGTTCATGAATGAAAGCGGAGGTCCGGTGAAGGCGCTCATCGATTTCTACGACATCGCCCCTGAACGACTGATAGTTATTCACGACGAACTTGATCTGCCATTCAGTGGATTGCGCATCAAGTTCGGCGGCGGCGACAACGGGCACAACGGTCTCAAATCAATCCGCAAGTCGCTCGTCACAGGTGATTTCTTCCGCGTGCGAGCAGGGATTGGCAGGCCGATGGGCCGCCAGTCTCCTGCGGATTACGTACTGCAGGTCTTCTCTGGATCCGAACGCACAGAACTGCCCGGATTCCTCGATCGCTGCGCTCGCGCGGTGGAGTGTGTGATCGAAGATGGATTGGAAACGGCCCAAAACCGTTTTAATGCAGCGCCCGAAACGAGTGGAGAAACCCAATGACCGACCTTCGCAGTGATGTCCGCAGTGATGCTGAACTCTCTCGCGATGTTGCCCGTGATGCTGGCCAGTTACTCCTTGCGCTTCGTCAGAACTTCATCGCTGAGCACGGTTCCATCACTGACAAAGAAACAGCCACCAAGCTGCGCGACCAAGCAGATGCTGCCGCGCACGTGATGATCAGCGATGCGCTCTCGGCCGCGCGCCCGCGCGATGCGATCTTGAGCGAAGAGGGCAAAGACAACGCCGACCGGCTGTCAGCTGATCGGGTGTGGATCGTTGATCCACTCGATGGCACCTGGGAATACGGTCAGAATCGTCAAGATTTTGCTGTGCACATCGCGCTATGGCAACCCGCAATGGAAACCCTCAGTGCGTGCACCGTTGATTTGCCAGCGCAGGAAACCTCCCGAAGTGTGTTGGATTCTGTTGGTCCACCACCACCGCTCCCGACCGACCGGCCGATTCGCATAGTTGCATCAAGGAGCCGCCCGCCAGCAACTCTGGCCGTAACTGTTGACATCTTGGCGCGCACTCTTGCAGAGGCAGGCGTGAATTCGCACGGTGTCGAGATTGTCGACGTTGGTTCAGTAGGCGCCAAAGTGAATGAAATCCTGTGTGGTCGCGCGGAGGCGTACGTCCACGACACTGGCTTCTACGAGTGGGATGTGGCCGCACCATATGGCGTTGCATATCACTACGGACTGATCGCTTCCCATGTTGATGGCTCCGCGGTCACCTTCAACCACATGCCGCCGTATGTAACAGATTTAGTAGTGGCGCATCCCGCCCTGCACGCGCTGCTTCTCGAGGCACTGTCGGAGGCTGCTTCGTTGTGATCGTGAGAAGCGTGCTTGACCTACTGATTGATTACCCGCCGGTTCAGCGGCTCGCAGCGCTGACCAGCGCACCGGGTGATCGAATCAGCGTTGTTGCACCCGCCCCCAC
>JBIISH010000174.1:0-4407 GCA_044341115.1 Candidatus Nanopelagicales bacterium | reverse complement strand
GTGACTGCGACCGGCCGCGAGGCTGAGGATGTGTCGCGCGTTCTTAGCGAACTGCTCCCCGAGGAATCGATCGTGGTTTTTCCGTCGTGGGAAACGTTGCCGCACGAACGGCTCTCACCTTCCACCGACACAGTCGGTCAACGCACTGCAATTCTTCGCCGGCTAGCGCATCCGATTGACAGCGATCCGTTGCAAACGTCCGTGCGAATTGTGGTGACTTCGGTTCGTGCGGCACTCCAGCCATTTGCCAGCGATCTTCCTGACCATGCGCCCTGTCGGATTAATGCTGGTGATACGGCAGATTTGAATCGAACGGTCGAGCGGTTGGTTTTGCTCGGCTATGACCGAGTTGATTTGGTAGAACGACGCGGCCAGGTGGCGGTGCGAGGCGGAATCCTTGACGTGTTCCCGCCCACCGAAGAACACGCGCTCCGCCTGGAATTTTGGGGCGACTCGGTCGAGGAAATCAGGCACTTTGCGGTGAGTGATCAGCGCTCACTCGATGCAGCACCTGATGGCTTATTTGCACCACCGGTGCGTGAGTTGATCCTCACCCCGGAAGTTCGTGAACGTGCAGCGCTGCTTGCAGAGTCGCAACCAGTTCTGCGCGATATGTGTGACGCAATCGCTCAGGGCATCACCTCTGAAGGAATGGAGTCGCTGGCACCGGTGCTGGCATCAGGTATGCGCACTCTGCGCGAACTGATGCCGCAAGGAACTCAAGTGGTCATCCATGAGCCCGAGCGGGTCCGCACGCGCGCCTCTGATGTGGTGCGTACGGCCGAGGAGTTCCTCTCCGCAAGTTGGCATACCGCCGCATTGGGCAGCGAGGCACCCATCGACCTAGCAGCGGCGAGTTACCAATCACTCGAGGAGTTTCAGGACGGCGTGATAGCCGCTGCTGGTACCTGGTGGGAGATTTCACCATTTGCTATGGACGATGCAGACATCGATCTTGGTGCTATCCCGATTGAGGCGTACCGAGGCGATGCGCACCGGGCCATTGAAGATCTGCGCCGTGAAGTTAACAACGGTGTGAGTGTGCTGCTACTCGCCGAAGGTCACGGCTCAGCGCAACGGCTGAGTGAGGAACTCACCTCGGCTGAGGTTGCGACCAGTAATGGTGAAAGCGTTGGTGCACTTCAGCCACGCGTGGTGACAATCGGCACCAGCCGCCTCGAACACGGTTTTGCAATCCCTGCGGCAGGGCTGCTTGTGTTGACCGAAACGGATATCTCTGGCCAACGCTCCTCCACCCGTGAAATGCGCAAGTTGCCGAGCCGCCGTCGTCGCACGATCGACCCGTTATCCCTTGCATCAGGTGATTACGTGGTGCACGAACAACACGGAGTGGGCCGCTACCTCGAGATGATCCGGCGCAATGTGGCCGGCTCAGATCGTGAATACCTGCTGATCGAGTACGCACCGAGTAAGCGCGGCCAGCCAGCCGACCGCCTCTTTGTGCCGATGGATCAGCTCGACCTGATCACCCGGTACGTGGGAGGTGAGGCACCGTCCGTGCACCGGTTGGGTGGTGCTGACTGGACCAAGGCAAAAGGCCGGGCCCGTAAGGCCGTGAAGCAGATCGCTGGTGAATTGATCCGGCTCTACGCTGCGCGCCAAGTGACTAAGGGTTACGCCTTCGGACCAGACACCCCGTGGCAAGCCGAACTCGAAGATGCTTTTCCATACGCAGAAACCCCCGATCAACTCTCCTGTATCGACGAGGTCAAGGCCGATATGGAGCGGCAAATCCCGATGGACCGGCTCATCTGTGGTGACGTCGGCTACGGCAAAACCGAAATTGCGGTGCGCGCGGCATTTAAAGCGGTGCAAGACGGCAAACAGGTCGCAGTGTTGGTGCCCACCACCTTGTTGGTGCAGCAGCATTTATCCACGTTTGCTGAACGGTTCGGTGCTTTCCCAGTCACGATCGCGGGGCTTTCGCGCTTCAGTTCCGAAAAGGAAGTGAAGAAAACCCTCGAAGGTTTGTCATCGGGTGCCGTCGACGTCGTTATTGGAACGCATCGACTCCTCACACCGAACATCAGGTTCAAGGATCTTGGTTTGGTCGTTGTCGATGAGGAGCAACGCTTCGGGGTCGAGCACAAAGAGCACCTGAAGGCTTTGCGCACCAACGTCGATGTGCTCGCGATGTCTGCAACTCCGATCCCGCGCACGTTGGAGATGGCGGTGACCGGGATTCGCGAAATGTCTGTGATTCAGACTCCGCCAGAAGAGCGTCATCCGGTGCTCACTTTTGTTGGTCCTTACGATGAGCGGCAGGTTACCGCCGCAATTCGTCGTGAGATTTTGCGCGATGGTCAAGTCTTCTTTGTTCACAACCGCGTTGAGTCCATCGACCGCGTTGCCGCGAAGATTCGCGATCTGATTCCTGAGGCGCGCGTTGCGGTGGCGCACGGTCAAATGAACGAGCACGCACTTGAAGAGATCATCGTGAATTTCTGGGATAAAGAGATAGATGTTCTGGTCTGCACCACGATTGTGGAATCTGGGATCGATATTGCCAACGCCAACACCCTGATCGTGGATCGCGCCGACACCTTCGGGCTCTCCCAGTTGCACCAATTGCGAGGGCGAGTTGGCCGAGGCCGTGAACGGGCCTACACCTACTTCCTGTATGACCCCAGTAAGCCTTTGACAGAGACCGCCCACGAGCGGCTCGCCACGATCGCGCAGCGAACCGACTTGGGTTCAGGTATGCAGATTGCCCTCAAGGACCTAGAAATTCGTGGAGCCGGCAACATGCTTGGCGGTGAGCAAAGTGGCCACATTGCCGACGTTGGCTTCGACCTCTACATCCGGTTGGTGGGTGAGGCTCTTGCTGAACATAAAGGTGAGAGCGTGCAAGAAGTTGCAGAGGTTCGCGTTGAGCTCCCGATCACCGCGCACATCCCCGAAGAGTTCGTCCCGCAAGAACGGCTGCGCCTGGAGGCCTACAAGCGGCTGGCAGATGCCGTTGGTGATGCCGATGTGGATGAAGTTGTCGAGCTCGTCGATCGCTACGGCGCTTTGCCCGAGCCGGTGATGACCCTGATCGCGGTTGCGCGATTGAGGGTGCATGCCAGAGCGGCAGGTCTCACCGAAATTGTGCTGCAGGGGAGCGGAATTCGGTTGGGCCCGGTGGAACTGGCCGAGTCAGCCGGCATGCGGCTTACCCGTCTGTACCCAAAAACCCAGATCAAACCGGCAGTCCGAACGATCGTGGTCCCGAGGCCGTCATCATCAGGGAACACGGGCCTTGGTGGCACGCCCCTACGCGACACGGAACTACTCGCGTGGGTCGAAGATTTGATAACAGCGATAATGCCTACAACACCATCATGAGTACCGACCGACAAGGACGCATAGTGAAGACCCCTCGCCACACAACAGGCCGCCGTTCCCGTCTGACCGCAGTATTCACGGGCGCAGTTGCAGGCGTCATCGTTCTCTCTGGCTGTGGCTCTTCGCCAGCGGGCAAGGCCGTGGTGATGGACGATTACAGCATCACCGAGGCGGAACTCAACGATCAGGTGCAGCAGATTCTGATAGCCCAAGGGCGCAGTCCCGATGCGGCTTCGCAAGCTCTCGTCGTCACGACCATTGACCGCATGATCACCACCAACCTCGTCGACGCTGTTGCACTTGATGCTGGGGTTGAAGCTACGCAGGGCGAGATTGATGCAGCTCTGGTTGCCTTTTCCGAGCAGGCAGGTGGCATGCAGGCGTTTGAAGATTCCCTTCTCGCGCAAGACATCGCGCCGAGCCAGATTGAATCGATCATGCGCCTGAATATTCTTGCCGAGCGGTTGGGACAAGCGCTCGATCCTGCAGGTTCGCAGGATGCTCAATCAGCGGCCCTATTGCAGGCTGTAGTGGACAAGAGTGTTGAACTGGGCACCGAGGTCAGCCCACGTTATGGAACATGGGATGGGCCTTCGTTGCAGGTTGGAACCGCCGTCAACGATCTCTCGATCCCATTCTCCTAGTACGTCACGTGGATTCTTGATGACGAGCAGTCCAGCTCCGGGGAGTCGATTCATTGATCTCGTTGCCGTGCTCGATCAACTGCGCTCACCTGGTGGCTGCCCGTGGGATGCCCGGCAAACCCATCAATCTCTCGTGGAGTACTTGGTGGAAGAGGCCTACGAAACCGTCGAGACCATTGAGAACGACGACGCCATCGGCTTGCGCGAGGAACTGGGTGATCTTTTGTTGCAAGTGGTCTTCCACGCGCGCATTGCAGCAGAATCTGAAACCCATGCATTCGATATCGACGATGTCTCCGATGGGATCATCACCAAGTTGGTCTCACGGCATCCGCATGTGTTTGGTGACGTGACCGCCGACACCGCTGAGCAGGTTGAGGCAAATTGGCATGCACTCAAAGCGAAGGAAAAGAAT
>JBIISH010000089.1:0-6659 GCA_044341115.1 Candidatus Nanopelagicales bacterium | reverse complement strand
AGGCCGGCGAGAACAAGGATCGTATGAACAATCGCGGCAGAACGGTGAATCGTCGAGCTCAGCGCTGCGCAGACGATGAAGACCGTGGCGATGGCGAGCGGATCCGGAAGAACCCCGCTCGCGGCTGTGTGCGGAATAAGGGTCAACGTCGTGACTGCGGCGCCTAGGGCAGCGGCTCTGGCACGCATTGGCCGGTGAGCGACTGATGACACAGTCGTAAGCATAGGTGCCCAGCGCGCGCGCTGTCATTGGCTTCACTGACAACCCGGGCCTTGTGAGCAGGGAGTAACCGTGCTGGGAATTCTGTCGGCGTGGGCTTGTCTCACCTATCCCTGCTTTTCGGTTTCAGGTCAACTTGCACGAAGTGCCTTCTTCTCGGAAATTAGATAGTCGAGCGCAGGGGGCATCCATTCCGCCGCCAATTGTGTCGCCCCAGAGGCGTTTGTAGGACCGCCCATGGCAAGTTACGCGACGGTGGTTGAGAGCGAGAGTGAACTCATCAGCCGATGGACGAGCTGCCGCAGGTGCATTGCGACACCTAAGAGCTTGGCAGCCTCCGACGATTCTCGAATCTACGGCAACGGTGCAGGAGATCGCACTGGCTGTGGCAGCGACGCGTAATCGGTCGAGCACGTTGTTGTAGACGCGGGTACCACAGGGCGCTTGCCAGTCTTGGCGCATGCTTGAGGAACATAGATGTTGATGGTGCCGGCAACTGAAAGGGTGTACCACCTGCCGGAGTAGCCCGGCATCGCAAACCAGCCGAGATCCGTCGGCCCGTTGTACGCAGATTGAGCCAGAGTCTTGCCCGTTTCCTCGTCGACCCACAGAACACTCTCAGTCCAGGAGTTGCTGCTGATCTGGGCAGCCGAGAAGGAGGGGGACATGTACTGCGAGGAAAGTACGCGCTGGTGGGCCGGGCCTGTAGCCGTGAAGTAGTCCGATGTTCGCCAATCGGGCCGACTCCACTTGATGGTCATTCGTCCGTTTGCCTGGTTCAGATGCACGGCGAACACACCACCCACCAGAAGGTCCTGCATGAAGATCAAGCTCTTCTGCGGATCTGTTGAGAAACTCGCAGGAGCGTTGCTCATGACCCCTGCGGGGATCGTCGTTCCCCATGGGCATAGCCGTTGAGTGTTCGTCGCGTCTGTCATCTTCACGACGAACGCGCAGATGGGCACTCCCGGAGTTGGCGCAACGGCGTTGTTGTTGAAGACCACCCACTTACCCAAAGGCACCGGCGCGTCGCCTGCGCTCTGGCCTGGCAGGAGAAGAGGGGGCGCCCAGGAGAGATCCTGGCGAAGGGTCTTGTTCTTGGGATTCCAGATCACACGCACGCCTTGAGTGCTGCCTGCGAGGTACATATGCGTGTTGGAGCCATCGGCTACTAACGTCGGCCGGGAGGCAACCGGCTGGTTAAGGGTGATAGCCGCAAGGTTCTTTAACGAGATGGGATCCACGGCGATCACTGTCGTTACCGGCTGAGGCCCGAATGTTGCGATGCAAGCAGACATCGCCTGGTTACCCTGAACTTGGCACCCTGACGAACGATTCTGGCTCTTGAGCAAGATCGTGCCGGATGAATCAGGAGCAACTGCGAAACCATCGAAGTTGGCATCAATCGCAGCACCGGCCAGAACAGGCTGCTGCACGGAGGCGACGATCGCGCCACTTTTGGGGTCAAGCTTGTAGACCGTGGGCCCCACGACGACGACGACCCAACCGCCCTTGACCACGGCACCGCTGGGCGCAGCCACCCATTGACCTGCAAGCTGAGGGAGTGCCGTGCGCCATATCTGCGTTCCTGTCGCCGGATCAAATCTGGCTACATAGGGTCCGCCGGAATATGAGGGGACGGGAATGCCGGGCGCACCGCCGACGAGGAAAGCGGCATTGGGGCCGCTTTGGATCACCAGTTGGATTTGCCCCGGATAGACCGTCGGCGACAAGAACTGTGCTACCTGATACTTGCGCCCGCTTCCGCTCACCCCATCGGCAAAAGTTGCACATGGCTGAAGCCCACTGTGGATCGCGTCAGTCACCTCAGGTGACCCGATCGCTGGTGAATAATTGAGATAGTTATTCGACGGTTTCTTCGCGTATGCCTTTATGCACTTTACCTGTGCCGCTTGCGCAGAGGCCTCTTCAGAACTTGGGGCAGCCTGCACGGAGGCACTTGCCGTCAAGGCAGACACCATGACAAGGCTTGCGGTTAACACCATGCGTACCTGGATCTTTTCCAGGAAGAAGAGGAACATCGCCCAAACCCCCGTCTACTACTCTCCGCCCGAGAGGATCCACGGCGGAGACTCAAGAAGCAACAGCGGTTCTAAGCACTGTGGTTCTGTGCACACTAGAGCAAGCGATCGCCGCGGCACCGTCAAATCCCTAATTACCAAGATCAATCGCTATCGCCTCGTCAACGGGCCGTTGGCAACAAGGCCTATTCGTCCACAACATCTTGGATGAGACCGGGAAGCGTCAATGGATCAACTTTTCCGATGATGCGCACTGCAACCCGACCCTGCTTATCGACGATGACGGTGCTGGGCAGGGCATTCGGCGGGATATCTGGAATCTGTGCCCAGATAGAACCGTCTTCATCAACGATGCTCGGGTAGGAGACACCGAACTCCATTGCAAAATCGGCAGCCGCTTGCAGTTCATCAGAGATATTCACGCCAAGAAAACCAACTTGAGTGTCATCGAAAGTTTCATCGGCAATAACAAGATCGGGCATCTCTTCGCGGCACGGAGCGCACCACGTGGCCCATCCGTTGAGCACCACCACTCGACCGGAAAAATCAGCGAGAGCGATTTCTTCTCCGTCGGAGGTCACTCCTTCAATGCCCTCGAGCTTCACGCGATCATCAGGGGCGATGACTGTGGTCCCTATCTGGCTCGAGGCCGGCACATCGCGACCGCATCCGGCAAGAGAGGTAACTGCAAGTGACGCTGCCACAAGCATCAGCGTGAGTTTGATCGATTGCTTCATGATGCGTCGCTCTTGTGATTGTCATATGACGACTCAAGTTCGTTACGCAAGAAGTCTCCAAATATGAGAGGTGTGAATAAGGGTGGGTGCGCACTATCTACGCATGAAGGCAGCGGCTTAATCACGGTAGTGACGTTTGGATCGAAGAAGAACGGCACGGAGTAGCGCTCCAGGCCAGACCTGTTGGTCACTCGATGAGGAGTGGATAGCAAGCGTCCGTTGCTCCAGCGGTGGAGCATGTCTCCCACATTCATCACGAAGGCATGAGGCATCGGTGGCACGTCAACCCACTCACCCTCGGGCGTCTTGACGCTCAACCCACCCACGTCGTCTTGGGCGAGCAGGGTGATTGCCCCGAAGTCGGTATGCGGGGCCGAACCGAATTCATCGGAGGGAGATTGCGGATCCTGCGGTGGATAGTGCAGCAGACGCAGCCAGGTTGTCGGTGACTCGAATGCCTCGTGCATCGATCCGTCGTCATTCAATGCACGAGCAATCACATCGATGAGTTGGCATGAGAATTTCCACAACTCTTGTTGGTACTGCGTCATCACATTGACAAAGTTCGGCAGATCACTGGGCCATTGATTTGCACCCGCCAGGTAATTCCCCGCCAGCACCTCCGGATGATCGGCGGGCAGGTCACGAAGCAGCATGAGGGATTCACTCTGGTTGGGCTTTGTCACCGTTTCGACAGATGAATTGACATCGGTGGAGCCTTTGAACGGGATGAAGCCACGGTGCTGCTTGTTCACCAAAATCTTGTTTTTAGCCGTTGACGGCTGCGCGTGAAACGTGCGTGATTGTTCAAAGACAGCGTCGATCAGGGTGTGATCGATGGGATGGCCGATGAGATATCCAAAACCCCAGGTGCCGTAAGCGGAGAGGAATTCCCGGCCCAGGTCTGCATCGATCCCAGGATCTGTACCGATGCCGGAAACATCGATGACAGGGATCGAACTCATGCTGGCATCGTTTCACGGTGTGGTCGCAATGCGGGGAAGCGGTACTGACTACCCTTCCACTCGTGAGTCCTGAGGATGCAGTCCTAGCGGCCTGCGCTGTTGCCTTGGCCGATGGCGACGTGGTGACGGACCCCGATCGACTCCCCACCTATCAGCGCGATCGCTCGACTGGAACACCTGCTGGTGAGCCGATTGCTGTGGTCTTTCCTCGCACCACGGAGCAAGTTTCTGCGGTGATGAAAGCCGCGTACGAGCATCGGGTTCCCGTGGTGCCGCGCGGTGCCGGATCTGGACTCACCGGCGGCAGCAATGCACTTGATGGTTCGCTGATTCTCTGTGTCGAGAAGATGCGCGATGTACTCCTCGTCGATCAGATCAACGGCTACGTCGAGACCCAACCTGGAATTTTCAATACCGAACTTCGCGACCACGTTGCCAAGCACGGAATGTGGTACGCACCTGACCCGGCGAGTAAGGACTACTGCTCGATTGGCGGCAACGTCAACACCAATGCCGGTGGATTGTGTTGCGTGAAGTACGGCGTAACTCGCGATGCTGTTCTTGGTCTTGAAGTGGTGCTCGCAGATGGTCGGATCACCCAACTTGGTAGGCGAACCGTCAAAGGCGTTGCGGGCTATGACCTCACCGGAATGATGGTGGGCAGCGAAGGAACGTTTGGGATTGTCACGATGGCGCGCCTGCGGCTTCGACCGATCCCGTCGCCTGCCATAACCGTGGTGGCGGTTTTCGCGGATATTTCCCATGCAGGCCAAGCGGCTGCCGACATCATGCTCGCAACAACACCAAGCATGCTTGAAGTGATGGATCGAGCATCGATTACCGCGGTGGAGAACTGGCGCCCGATGGGACTAGATACCTCGGCAGAAGCTTTGCTTTTGATTCAGATAGATACCCCAGGTGATGCAGGCAATGCCGACGCAAAACTGGTGCAGGAGATGTGCTCGCGTGCTGGCGCTGCGGAGGTATATCAGTCAGAAGATCCTGCCGAGGCGGAGATGTTGCTCGGTGCCCGACGCATGATCATCCCGGCACTTGAAGCGCAGGGGGATTGGCTCCTTGATGACGTTGCAGTTCCACGCTCTGAACTTGCTCGCTGTATGCGCGAATTTCAAGAGATCGCTGAACGCAATGACGTGCTGATCGCCACTTTTGGTCATGCAGGTGATGGGAACCTGCACCCCACCATCGTCACTCCGCGTGGAGATAGCGCGGCAGCTGAACGTGCCATGAAGGCATTCGGTGAAATATTGGATGTTGGCCTTGCCTGCGGTGGTTCCATTACCGGGGAGCATGGAGTTGGATCCCTCAAGCAACATGCACTCTTTCAAGAACTCGACGAACCGTCGCGGGATCTGCATGTGCGCATCAAGGATGCGTGGGATCCGCGCGGGATCCTCAATCCTGGGAAGTCTTTGCCCCGCTGGTAGGAGGTGGAGGCGAACTGATCGGCTCGTCGAAATCGGCAATTGCCACTTGGGTCGGCCTGCGGATAAGCCAGGTGAATACGCCGATAATCACGAGCAGACCGGCAATCACCTCGAGCATGTTCAGCCAGCCACCTTGAGCGAACTCGATAACTGTGGCACCAACTTGCTGACTCAGGATGAACACGGCCATGACCAGAACAAACCAACCGAAAGCTATGCGTAGCTTGTCAGGGTGAATTCGGCCCACTACCCGGCTTCCGATGAGCGCACCGATGACAGCTGCGACGGTAATGATCAGCGTGATGGACCAGTTGATCTGGGTTTCAGGGTTCCAACTCACGAAGGAATCGCCCCCGAAGGTGAGGGCGTAACCGAAGAAACCAGCAAAGGATTTCATCGCAACGACTAGTAGCGAGGTCGCGACGGCGTAAGGCATGGGTAGTCCGCCGAGCAAGGCAAGTGCCGGAACTACCAAGAAGCCACCACCGGCTCCGACAAGTCCGGTGACAAGGCCGACCACTGCGCCGTCCAACAAAATCCTAAAAACAGGGAGTCCTTTGTGATGCCCGGCACTGACTTTCTTGCGTCCGCGGATCATCGCGACAGCAGTGATGCCCATCATGACGGAGAAGGCGGCGAGCAGAAGCGCTCCCGGCAGATGTGAACCAATCTGACCGCCAACAAAAGCTCCGACCATGCCTGCTGCGCCGAAGATGAGGCCTGTTCGCCACTGGACACGCTTAGCTCGAGCGTGACCGATCAACCCGAACAGAGAAGTGACACCGACCACGAACAAGCTCGCGGTGATGGCTTGCTTCGCGTCAAAGTCAACTACGTAGATAAGCAGCGGCGTGGTGAGAATCGATCCGCCACCACCGAGCAGGCCAACAGCAACGCCGATGAATATCGCAAGAAACGCGGCAAGCGCGACCATGTCAGATGCTCTCTTCAGTTGTGATGTCAGTTGATGCTGTGATGGAAGAAGTAGTGGGGGTCCACAAAGATTCGAGGCTAAAGCGGTCACCGCGGATATAGGTCTCGCGCCATTCGGCAGGAGCTGAATGTGCAGATGCCTTGCGCTCGATGTAAAAGACGGCGCTCGAGTCAGGAATCGTCAAGAGGTTCGCGATGTGTCGCGGAGTGAGTTGCGCCGTGACCCGCTCGCTCCCCGAATCAATGACGACGTTGCATAAGCGCGAAAGTTCGGCGTAAAGGCCCGATGAAGTGAAAACAGCTTTAAGGAGTGGG
>JBIISH010000002.1:0-23421 GCA_044341115.1 Candidatus Nanopelagicales bacterium | reverse complement strand
ACCGGGAGGTTGAAATACCCCGTTGTGCCGGTGCGCAGATCGGGCCCCATGAAATTAGCGAATCTCAAAATGCTGACGGCGACGTCTTGCCTGCGCCGGGAAAATCCGCGCACGTATCCCTCGACCTCGAGGCAGTCTTTCGCCCAACCTGATCGGGGCGGGTGTTTGGGTTCCATTTCTTCGGTGAACATCGCAGGATCCTTGGGACCTGCGCCATACACGGACGACGATGACTTCACCACGAACGAGGTCAAGCTCGGGACCCGCTGACAGGCCGCAAGCAACTGCATCGTGCCGATGACGTTGATGTCCTTCATGGCGCTGCGGCCACCTGCTTGCCGAGGGGTAGCGATAACCCCCATATGCACGCAGGTGTCGACGCCGGCCTCATCCATAACCCGACCGATAACTGGATTCCGGATGTCAGCACGAACAAATTCGATAGGCAAGCCCGCAGGGGGCGAAACAGAATCGACGCCGATGACCCGATCAAAGGCTGGATCTGCGGCCAGGACGGCGGCGAGCCGCCCGCCCAAGTAGCGCGAGACGCCGGTTACCAGAGCTACTCGGCCCATGGTCACCTCCCCGCGCTACGAAACTGGCCTACTTCTTATTACGGCGCTGGACTCGCGTGCGACGCAGCAGCTTGCGGTGCTTCTTCTTAGCCATCCGCTTGCGACGCTTCTTGATCACTGAGCCCATGAACGATCCTTTTCTGCATGCTGCGGCCGTAGCGGCTGCGAGCACTATGAGTGTGCTGTCGGGAGCGAGGAGATGTCCTCGCAGGGGTAGAGCCTACCTATGCGGGTGAGCCCCGCGGATCAGCCCTGCAGATCAGGCGGTCTCGACGAAAGAGTCGCGCAGGTAGTCATGTACGGCCTGCTCGGGGACCCGGAAGGAGCGTCCGACGCGGACGGCGGGCAACTCACCGTTATGGACCAGACGGTAGACCGTCATTTTGGAAACACGCATAACCGAGGCAACCTCGGCAACGGTCAAAAAGCGAACTTCACTAAGGGCCCGCTCGGGGGTTGTTGACATTTACACACCAAACTCTCTGCCCGCGGGCGCCCCGGCTTCCCCTCCGGTGACTTTCGACCACGTCGCTCGCCGAAGATTAGTGGGCGATGGGGGTCGAGTGAAAGGTGGTTCCCAAAATTGATCCGATTTCCTCACAATTTAGGGAGCGCCAAGTTCTCTTCCGCGATCACGCGCAGCAGTGATGGCCGCACCCAGCGCATCGCCCACCTCGCGCCGATCGAGTTCTGCGATGGCCGCCGCAGTTGTTCCGCCCTTGGACGTGACTTTGGCTCGAAGGTCAGCAGCATCCTCTCCAGAGGTTGCCAGCAACATGGCTGAACCAAGAATTGTCTGATGCACCATCACCCGGGCGGTCGCCTGATCGAGGCCAAGATCCACAGCCGCGTCGATCATTTTCTCGGCCAGATAAAAGACGTAGGCCGGCCCACTGCCAGAAACCGCGGTGAGCGCATCCTGCAAATGCTCGGGTATCCGCACCACCACTCCAACCGATGACAGCAACCGCTCAGCTTCATCGAGTGCGGCTGCCGAACCGCTTTCGGCGCCACTGATGCCGATCAGCCCCTGATCAATCCGAGCCGGCGTATTAGGCATTGCCCTCACTACGTCAACGAGAGGACCCACTGCATCGGCCAACGTTTCGATGGTGATGCCGGCAGCAATCGAGACGACTAACGTGCCAGGGGCAAGATGCTCACTCATTGAGGCGAGAGCAGCGGCCATGTCGACCGGTTTCACCGCCAGAATCACCACATCTGCACCCTGAACGGCCCGGTCGATGACATCGACCTCGAGTGGGTATCGCTGCGCGAGGTCCACCGATCGCTCGGCTGAGGCCTCGACCACCCGAACGAGGGGCGCAGGATCACCGCTGCGCAGCAGCCCCGCGATCAGCGCCTCTCCCATTACCCCGCCGCCGACCACAGTGATGATCTGAGCACGCGGTGTTGTCATGCGGTTACTGTCCCACACCACCAAGCAGCTCGGCCGCCGCTGTGAGACTGACACGCACATGCAATTGCGCTTCGAGGAGTCGTCGTTGTTCTGACTCGCGCTGACCCGCATCAAAGCCAAACTCGAAAGAGTCAGGTTCGCGACCGTTGCGCAGTGCAAGATCTCTGATCAGATCGATCAATTTCGATTGGCGGGTGGCGAAACACGGATGTCCTTCTGCACGGATGAGAGCCCGAGCGCAACGAATAAATGCCTTATCCGTTTCCGCCCGCGAACTAAATCGAGCGCCACCATCGGGGTCTTTGCGCCCGCGCACCAAGCGAACCCGCCCATCGCCCAAGTCAGTGCACAGGTCAACGGTTCGGCGGATGTCTGCAGCGAGAATCACACCAGGTCTGTGACCGTGCGCGTGTTCTTGTTCAACGAGAGAACGCAAAGCCAGCACTCGATCAACGTGGGCCGTGACGTCAGCAGAATCAACGTCGTAGCCACGCGCATCCAGGAGCACCCCGACTCCTCTGACCGCACAGATTCCCGTCAGATCGAGCACTCGCTCATCCGCTGCGTGGGTAACGTCGAGCAGCACCTGGGTCACCGATATTGAACCGTAATCGGAAAACGCGTGCAGGGCGGTGCCCAACTCTGCTGCCGGAGTCGAGTGAGCAGTCACGGGCACAGCGATCCAGCACCCTGAATCGGCATAACGCGAGGATTCAGCAGCTAGTGCCGTGACATCCCGGGGCGGGACGATGCGGTCAACAACTCCTTGCACAAATTCGCGGATCATCAGGAGCGTCCGGGGCGCCCAGTGGGCAGCGGCACCGTGGGATCAATGAGTTGTTGAATCACCGGACCCACGAGGCTCACAATTTCTTCATCAGTGGCGGATGCAAGCGGCTCAAGTTTCACCATGTAGCGAGTCGAGAGCACCCCGGCCAAGTACGCAGACACCAAAGCCCCACGCATGCGGGCATCGGGCACTCCGGCTGCAGTGAGTGCGCGATCAATAACCTCTTCTTGGACGAAACCACTGATTGCCCGGAATGATCCAAGAGCTGCGTTATCGATGGGTGCGTCGAGATACCCACGTGCGGCGCCCACTACAGCACCAGCGTCTTTGCGCACCTGATCATCCGACATCACGCCCAATGCCAACCGGACTATTCGCTCACCCATTCCATCTAGGCCGGGCGCAACGAGAAGCGGGATTGCTCTTGTCGGATCGAACGGCAAAGACATGGCCGCTGCAAAGAGTTGCTCCTTATTGCGATACATCGAGGAGACGATCGATGGAGCTACTCCGGCAGCAGTGGCGACGGACTTGATCGTGGTCTTCGCATACCCACGCGAGACGAACAGTGACCGTGCAGCTGCGCTCACGGCGCCAGCGAGGTCTCCTGCACTCGGGCCTTGACTCATAGCGCTGCGCCCGTATGCAATTGGAAGAACGCCAGAGTTTGTGCAAGATCAGCTTCACGTTGCTCGCGATCAACAGCCCGGCGGGTTGAAATTTCCGCAATGACCGAACCGGAAAATTGAGTGGCCATCAGATGAGTTAGCAGTTCGGCCACCGGCTGATTCCCACGGCCGGGCACGAGGTGCTCATCCACGGACGAACCCGTTCCATCAGCTAAGTGAATGTGGTGCAGCCGAGATCCTAAATCGGCAGCCATCTCAATGGGATCGGTGTGCGATACAGCGCAGTGCGAGACATCGAGTGTGATGTGCGAGTAGGAACCGGTGCGCACATCCCAGTCCGGCGCGTACGCGCCGATGCTGCCCACCTTGGCCCGCCACGGGTACATATTTTCAACGGCGAATCGCACATCGGTATCGGCAGACATTCGCGCAATACCCTCCTCGAAATCTCGTGCATAGTCACGCTGCCACCTAAACGGCGGGTGCACCACCACGGTATCTGCATCGAGGGTCCTTGCCACATCTTCGGCTTTCACGAGTTTGCCCCACGAGTCGGTTCCCCATACTCGCTGTGTGATGAGCAGACACGGCGCATGAATTGAGAGCACCGGTACCTGGTAGTGATCGCGCAATGCCTTGATCGCGTTGACGTCTTGGCTCGCCGCGTCGGTGCCCACCATGATCTCGACGCCGTCAAAGCCCAGTGCACCGGCGAGCTCAAATGCAACGGCAGTTGACTCCGGATACACCGAAGAGGTGGAGAGCCCAATCCGCATTCCGGTCATTCCCTGCGCCATCTATCCGTGCTCAGCGTTGCGACCCACACGAGTGCAGCGCCGAGGAATCCAATCCCGATCGCGATCAGGCTGTACCGCTCTGGACCGAGAGATAGTGCGAAGAAATTGGACAACCACGGAATAAACAGGACTGCCAAAAACATCGCGACCATCAGGCCAACAATTCCCAGGCGCAGAGCATTCAGCGGCCGTGCCGCCTGAGTCAGGACTGCCGTGGCCACGATGAACAAAGTGACCGTGGCAGCTGATTGCGCTGATCCCACCGGCTCCCCGGCCCACAATGCAAGCGAGTAACTCGAGAGCGCAGACGCGGCCGCGATGATGCCTGCTGGTATTGCAAACAGCAGTACGCGTCGCAGGAACCCGGGGCGGAAACGTTCAGTGTTCGGCATCAAAGCCAGGAAAAACGCAGGAATACCAATGGTCAGGGCACTCAGGAGCGAAAGGTGTCGGGGCAGGAAGGGGAATGCCAAAGCGGTGAGTCCCGTAGTAAGGGAGATCACGACTGCGTAAACGGATTTCGTGATGAACACATCTGAGACGCGCTCAATATTGCCCAGCACCCGCCGGCCTTCGGCCACAACACTCGGCATCACTGACCACTTGTTGTCGAGCAAGACCAGTTGCGCAACAGCCCGAGTGGCACCCGAACCCGAACCCATCGCGATGCCCAGATCAGCGTTTTTCAGGGCAAGAACGTCGTTGACTCCATCTCCCGTCATGGCAACGGTCGAGCCACGTAGATGGAGGGCGTCGACAATGTGTTGCTTTTGGGCCGGGCTCACTCGGCCAAAAACCGACCGCTCCCCCATCACCACAGCAACATCGTCGGTGTTTGCGGGTAGCTGTTGAGCATCGTAAGGATGCTCGGCTCCTGGGACTCCCGCTTGAGCGGCAATCGCCCCCACCGTTGCCGGGTTGTCACCAGAAATAACCTTGACGTGCACCCCTTGCTCGATGAAGTACGCCACGGTTTGTGCGGCATCAGAGCGCAGTACCTGATCAATCACTACAAGTGCTACAGGGTGGCAATCACCCGGACCGGTTTCTGAATCCGGTACCGAACCATCTGCGCTCCGCGCAATCAACAGCACCCGGGCACCGTCGGCTGCATAGGTGGCAGCACGTTCGGCAACGGATGGATCCCCCGGCCGAACAAATTCAGGGGCACCCAGTACCCATGAACCTTTGCCGTCAAACGTTGCTGACGACCACTTACGAGCGCTGGAGAACGGCACGTTTGCGCTGACCCGCCATGACGGATCCGCGAATGCTGAAGCAACAGCTTCAAGAGTTGGATTCGGAGCCGTTTCAGCGGCTCCCAACGCACCGAGTGCCGTTTCGATTTCGGCGCGAGCATCATCATTGAGCGCGATGACATCGCGCACCCGCATACCGGGCTCAGTCAGCGTTCCGGTCTTGTCCACACAAATTGTGTCTACGCGGGCCAGCACTTCCACCGCGGGCATGTCTTGCACCAGCACCCGCTTGCCCGCCAAGCGAACAACGGCCACCGCCATTGCGATGCTGGTCAAAAGCACCAAACCCTCGGGAACCATCGTCACAACGCCAGCGATAGTTCCGCGGATAGCCTCTGGGAGCGGCAAATCAGCGCGGAAAAGTTGGGAGTACAGCAACAGCAAGCCGACAGGCAAAAGCACGAAGGAGATTGCGCGGATAAATGTGTTGATGGCATCGCGCAACTCGGAATTTGTCTGGCTGAACTTCTTCGCCTGCTCAGTGAGGCCAGCAGCAAATGAGTCCCGCCCGATGCGGGTTGCCTGATAAATCCCGGAACCGGCAACCACGAACGAGCCCGACATTGCGTTATCGGTTGCAACTTTCTCGACCGGATCGGCTTCTCCAGTCAGCAGACTCTCATCGATTTCCAAACCATCAGAAACAAGGACCGCGCCGTCAACTACAAGTTGATCGCCCGTGTGCAAAACAATGACGTCGTCGAGGACTACCTCACTCGAGATGACCTGCTCATCGACACCATCGCGGCGGACCGTCGGCATCATTTCCCCGAGCACAGAGAGTTTTGCAAGCGTCCGGGAAGCGCGGTACTCCTGGATGATGCCAATCGCCGTGTTGGCGACGATGACAAATCCAAAGAGTGAGTCTTGGATGGGCGCGACGATCAGCATCACGACCCACAAAGATCCGATCAAGCCGTTGAACCACGTGAAGGTGTTAGCGCGGACAATGTCAGAAAGGCTTCGGCTGCGAGCCTCGGGCGCTGCGTTTACTTCACCGCGCGCAACTCGCTCTGCAACCTGAGCGCTGGTGAGACCGGTTACCGGATCTGTCATCGCTCGCTGGGTCATCTAGTGAGGCCGTCCATGCGGTGCAAAATCAGGCCCTCGCGAAGCGCCCATGGGCACACCACGAGCTCAGATGCATCGAGCAGGTCAATGGCTGCCTCAGCGACCAATGCCCCCGCTAGCAATTGCGCGGCCCGACCGGGCGAAACACCCGGCAGGCTGCTCCGCTCTGCAACATTTAGCGTCGACAACGATTCCACGAGTTGGCGCACCGCAACGGCACTAAGAACTCGCTCAACATAAATTCCCTCAGTCGATGAAGCAGCACCTGCGATGCGCGCAAGCTGCTTGAGTGTTTTGGAGGTGGCAACGACCCGACGAGGTTCACCAGCACGCCGAATCAACCCGACCACTTCTGCGATTTGCACCCGAGCGTGTTTGCGCAGTGCACGGATCTCCTCCGGCCGCGGCGGATCAGACTTCAAGAAGTCTCTGGTCATGCGGCCAGCACCCAACGGCAAGGAGAGCGCAACATCGGGCTCTTCATCGGTGCCAGAGGCCAATTCAAGAGAGCCGCCACCGATGTCCACCACGAGCAGCCGGCCAGAAGACCAACCAAACCACCGACGTACGGCCAAGAAAGTCATGCGAGCTTCGTCTTCACCGCTGAGTACCTCGACCTGCAAACCAGTTTTCTCCGAGATTCGATCAAGAACCTGCTGCCCGTTGGGGGCATCCCTGATGGCTGAGGTTGCAAATGCCATCAGGTGGGTCGCACCGAGATCTTCAGCGAGTTGCTGGCCGTCGATGATGAATTGAATTAATTGCGCAACGGCTACCTCAGCGATCGAGCCATCAGCTTCCAAGTTTTCGGCAAGGCGTAACGGGATCTTCTTTTTCGATGCAGGGATGGGGGCGGCGCCATAGTGGGCATCGACCAGTAACAGGTGGACCGTGTTCGAGCCGATGTCGAGGACTCCCATGCGCACCTGCTGACGGTATCGCCTCCTGCCTTATTCGCATCGTCTTGGGCGTCGCCTAGGCTTCACGCATGCCTGAGGTGCCTTTGGATTTCCCACGACAGTGGGTTGAGTTCGTGAACCCTGCCGATCCCGACCAAATGATCCGGGCGGATCTCACGTGGCTCACTTCGCGGTGGACCTGCATCTTCGGCCGTGGCTGCAAGGGAATATCCGCTGAACGCCCCGATGCAGGCTGCTGCGTGCATGGTGCCCATTTCTCGGAGAAAAAAGATGAGAAGCGCGTGCGCCAGTGGGTCAAACTCCTCACTCCAGAACTCTGGGAGAACCACGATCTTGGCCAAGGCAAGCGCGGCTGGATTGAGAAGGAAGATGGCGCAGATAAGACCCGCGTGATCGACGGCGCCTGCATCTTCCACAACTCCGAGGGTTTCGCCGGCGGATACGGCTGCGCATTGCACCACCTCGCAGAGCAAGAGGGCGTTTCCTTCATTGAGACCAAGCCCGAGGTGTGCTGGCAGCTGCCGCTGCGCCGCACCTACGACAACATCTCCTACGAGGATGGCCGTGAGCGCACGGTTCTCGTGCTGGGTGAGTACGACAGGCGCGGTTGGGGCGAAGGCGGCCACGACCTCGACTGGTACTGCACCGGAAATACCGATGCCCATATCGGCACCGAACCCGTCTATATCTCTTCACGCAATGAGATCGTCGCGCTCATCGGAGAGGCGTCGTACGCAGAACTGAAGACCATTTGTGATGCACGCGATGCGGTACTGCGCGGCAACCGCAAAGACCTCGGCCTTTCCCCGCACCCGGCCGATCCAGTCTGATCAGCCCATGGCAAAAGCGACAACTCCCAAAGCACCGGCTTACCGCTGCACGGAATGCGGCTGGGCGACCGCAAAGTGGGTGGGTCGCTGCGGTGAATGCCAGGCATGGGGAACAGTCTCTGAACTGGGTGCACCACGCACCCGCACCACCGCAGCCGCCAAGCCTTCGGCGCCCCCGCTGCCCATCGGGGAGATCGATCTCACCCAGGCCTCCGTGCATTCAAGTGGCATTGATGAATTTGATCGAGTGCTCGGCGGCGGGTTTGTCCCAGGCGCAGTGCTTCTCCTTGCTGGTGAGCCAGGTGTGGGCAAATCGACACTGTTGCTCTCCGTTGCCGCTGCTTGGGCCGAAGCCGGGCACCGCTCGCTCTACCTGACCGGTGAGGAATCCGCTGCGCAGGTGCGCCTCCGGGCTGAACGCATCGACGCTATCTCGGCAAACCTATTCCTTGCCGCAGAGACTGATCTAGGAGCAGCGCTCGGCGCGATTGAGTCATGTTCACCAAGCCTGCTCATCGTTGATTCCGTCCAGACTTTCACCTCCTCCGATATCGAGGGCGCTGGTGGTGGCGTGAGTCAAGTAAAAGAGGTGGCCGCCACGCTGATCGCGTCGGCAAAGGCCCGCAACATGACCACGGTCATCGTCGGGCACGTCACCAAAGACGGTTCGGTGGCCGGCCCGCGCACCCTTGAACATTTGGTCGACGTCGTCCTGCAGTTCGAAGGTGACCGGCATACCTCGCTGCGCACGGTGCGAGCAGTGAAGAACCGCTACGGCCCCGCCGATGAGATCGGCTGCTTCGAACTTCAAGAAAGCGGGATCCACGGACTCGCCGATCCCAGCGGCCTGTTCATGACCGACCGTCAAGCTCCCGCAGCAGGCACTGCAGTCACCATCACTATTGAAGGCCGGCGCCCGCTCGTTGCTGAAGTGCAAGCCCTCATCGCACCCACAAACAGCCCGCAGCCGCGCCGCGTGACCAGCGGGCTGGATTCAGCGCGGATCGCGATGATGCTCGGAGTGTTAGAACGACGAGCCGGGGTCAAGGTTTCTGCAGCAGACTGCTTTGTGGCAACCGTGGGCGGCATGAAAATTAGTGAACCTGCTGGTGACCTCGCAGCAGCATTAGCGATCGTGAGTAGCGGCACAGACGTCCCAGTGCCCTCTGGGCTGGTGGCCATCGGAGAGTTGACCCTGTCGGGAGACATTCGCCCCGTAACGTCACTTGAGCGCCGGCTCAATGAAGCTGCGCGTTTGGGATTCACTGATGCGATCATCCCGCCGAATTCGAATGTCACAGCGCCAACTGGAATGCGGCTGCACCCGGTGGCGAATATCGCCGAGGCGATTAGTTCTTGTTGGACAGGGCAAAAGGCGTAGGGTCGCTCACCACGCCCAGGTTGCGTCCGATCACTTCGTAGCGCCCTGCTTTCGCGGCCTTGTTCTGCTTCGGGCAGCCCTTCTGACTCAACTTGCCATCCCAAGAAATACTCGACGCGACTTTGTCACCCGGTTCAAGCGTGGCAATTTTGCTGCGCTGGCTGGCACTGCAGTCATCACTCGACCACACGTGGTACCCGCCCGACTTGATCTCAAGCTCGTTCGCCTTCGCCCCGACATCTCGCAGGCAAGCAACGTCGCCGATGTTTTCAATGACCAGGGACAGGACCGGCTCGAGCCCAATCCGATACGTCGAGGAATCCGTTGTTGCCGACACCGCGATCGCCGAGTCCAGACAATCCACCGGTTCGGTCGACACCGGCGCTACTGCTTCTTCCGCGACCACGATCTCTTCGGTCGCAGAGCCATCTGAGGTACTAGAAGTAGCAGTGGTTTCAGGCGATGAAGATCCACGGCCAACGAGCAACCACCACAGCGAGACGATCAGGGTCAATGCCACCACGATCACTGCAGCCCGGCGCACCCAATAGACACCGGGGGGCTCAGGACCCACCGGGCTCATCAGAACGCTCATACCCCCACGGTACTAAGCCCTATTGGCCACGAAAGTACCCACATGGGACGATCCCGTCGTGTCTGAGGTGGATGTGGTGGTCGACGACGTTATCGACTGGTTCGGCGCCAACTCCCGGGATTTGCCCTGGCGGGATACCACCCCGTGGGGGGTTCTCGTGAGCGAATTCATGCTTCAGCAGACCCCTGTGGCCCGGGTTTTGCCGGTCTGGCGGGCATGGCTGGAGCGCTGGCCCCGGCCTGCAGACTTGGCTGCAGAGCCAAAATCTGAGGCAATCATCGCGTGGGGTCGGCTCGGCTATCCCCGCAGAGCAGCGCGATTGCACGCCACCGCCAAAGAACTTGACTCCCGATTTGCGGGGCAGGTGCCCTCGAACTATTCCGATCTTCGCACCCTGCCGGGCGTGGGGGACTACACAGCGGCCGCGGTTCTTGCTTTCGCATTCGGTGAGCGCGCCTTGGTTTTGGACATCAACGTGCGCCGGGTGCTCAGCCGGGCTTTCCTCGGTCAGGCCTACCCAGGTAACGGCATTTCTCGGGTGGAGCGGGAACTTGCCGAGCGCCTAGCACCTCGTGATGCTGCCGCCAGCGCTGTGTGGGCCGCAGCGTCGATGGAACTTGGTGCGGTTATCTGCACCTCAGCACAGCCCCAGTGCGCGCTGTGCCCCGTGCAGCAAGCCTGTGCGTGGCATAGCGAAGGTCGCCCGCAGAATGCTGATCGACCCCGCGGCCAAGCCGCTTTCGCTGGCAGCGACCGTCAAGTTCGTGGGGCGATCATGGCCCTGCTTCGAGATGCGTCAACGTCACGAACTCGAGAACAGTTGATACCCGTCGATCTCGACCAAGAAAAGTACGACCAAGAACAATACGAACGCGCATTGTCGAGTTTGCTCGCCGACGGACTGGTGGAAAAATTGAAGTCTGGCCGCTATCAACTTGCTCGCTAGCTGGACTAGTCACGAAGAATCGCGCGGCAATGGCTGCCGATCAACCGTGCGAATCACGGTTCTTTCTGCCAGATCGTCGCGGAGCGCCACATCCACCCAGGCCCGATCACCCGCGATGCCGGTACTGGGGCACGAAGAAGTGCGCGGGCTAGTCGCGGTGGCCTCTACTTCGATGCGGGCACCCCTCTCAAAAGCCCGCACACTGATTTCCGTGTCCGGGCACAGGCTGCTTGCCGGGAGGGCCACCGCAACCTGGATCACGGCATCGTTGGTGGTGGGCCGATAGGAGATCGGCTGCAAAGACTGCGAGACCAGACCCACACTGCGCAATGGGCCGACCCCACCAAAGAACCCACCCAGAACGATCAGCACGAGCACCACACCGAGGGCGCTCGCCACCCACCACACCCAACTCGGCACACGCCGGCGAGGAGCGTCAAACTCCGACAGGCCAGGGATCAGGGGGCCGTTACCCACGGTTCTCCCCAAACCCCTGACAGCGGCGTTTACTACTCGAGCTCGGCAGTTTCCATGGGAGGTGCGTCAGGCAGCTCGGCTTTGGGAGTGGCTGCGAACGTGAACTCACGATCACTTCCCTCACCCTCCACATCGACGACGATGATCGAACCTGCCGGAATCTCACCGAAAAGCATCTTCTCGCTCAGCGGATCTTCTAGGTCGCGCTGCATGGTGCGACGCAGCGGTCGCGCACCCAGTACTGGATCGTAACCGCGTTCGGCCATGAGCGCCTTTGCAGCCGGTGTCAGCTCAATCGCGAGGTCCATGTCTGCCAGTCGCTTGTCCAGACTTGCCACCATGAGATCCACGATTTCAACGATCTCGTCCTGACTTAACTGGTGGAAGACGATGACATCGTCGATGCGGTTCAAGAACTCCGGACGGAAATGCTGCTTGAGTTCTTGCTGCACCTTCGACTTCATCTGCTCGTAGGCGTTGCCGTCGTTGTCGTCGGGTGCGAACCCGAGCATGACTCCCTTGGATACGTCGCGACTTCCCAAGTTCGTGGTCATGATGATGACCGTGTTCTTGAAGTCGACGACGCGACCCTGCGCATCGGTCAAGCGACCCTCTTCTAGGACCTGGAGCAATGAGTTGAAGATATCCGGGTGTGCCTTTTCGACCTCATCGAAGAGCACCACACTGAACGGCTTCCGGCGCACCTTCTCGGTGAGCTGGCCTCCTTCTTCGTAGCCGACGTAGCCGGGAGGTGAACCGAATAGGCGCGATGCGGTGTGCCGCTCGGAGTACTCGCTCATGTCGAGCGCGATGAGCGCATCTTCATCACCGAACAAGAACTCGGCAAGGGTCTTGGACAGTTCGGTTTTTCCGACACCCGACGGTCCGGCAAAAATGAACGAGCCAGATGGCCGCTTGGGATCCTTGAGCCCAGCACGCGTGCGTCGGATCGACTTGGACAGCGCCTTGACAGCCTGCTCCTGACCAATAAGTCGCTTGTGCAGTTCCTCTTCCATGCGCAGCAACCGAGCGATGTCATCTTCGGTCAAATCCGAAACCGGGATGCCGGTCATGAGCGCAAGAACTTCACCGATGATTCGCTCGTCGACCTCTGCAACAACGTCGAGGTCGCCAGCTTTCCATTCGCGCTCACGCTCAACTTTTTCTTGCATCAGGTTCTTCTCGTCATCACGCAAAGATGCGGCCTTTTCGAAATCTTGCGCGTCGATTGCAGACTCTTTTGCCTTGCGAACGTCGGCAATTTTATCGTCGAAGGCGCGCAAGTCCGGTGGCGCGGTCATGCGACGAATCCGCAAACGCGAACCAGCCTCATCGATCAAGTCAATGGCCTTGTCTGGCAATTGACGATCAGAGATGTAGCGATCTGACAACCGGGCTGCGGCTTCAAGGGCCCCATCGGTGATCGAGACGCGGTGGTGTGACTCGTAGCGGTCGCGTAGACCCTTCAAGATCTCGACCGTGTGCGGCACGTCGGGTGCATCGACCTGAACGGGGGCGAACCGACGCTCAAGGGCTGCATCTTTTTCCACATGCTTGCGGTATTCATCAAGAGTGGTGGCACCGATGGTCTGCAGTTCACCGCGAGCCAACATTGGCTTGAGGATGCTGGCCGCATCAATGGCGCCTTCAGCGGCACCAGCACCAACGAGGGTGTGCATCTCGTCGATGAACAAGATGATGTCGCCGCGGGTGCGGATTTCCTTGAGGACCTTCTTCAAGCGCTCCTCGAAATCGCCGCGGTAACGGCTGCCGGCAACGAGTGCACCGAGATCGAGGGTGTACACCTGCTTGTCTTTAAGGGTCTCGGGAACTTCGCCCTTGACGATATCTTGTGCGAGGCCTTCAACAATCGCGGTTTTGCCAACTCCAGGCTCACCGATGAGTACCGGGTTATTTTTGGTGCGACGAGAGAGCACCTGCATCACGCGCTCGATCTCTTTGCTCCGACCGATCACCGGATCCAGTTTGCCTTCGCGGGCAGCGGCGGTGAGGTTGCGGCCAAATTGATCGAGCACGAGGGAAGTCGACGGGGTTCCTTCTGCCGGTCCACCCGCGGTGGCCGGCTCTTTGCCCTGGTACCCGGAGAGCAGCTGAATGACCTGCTGACGGACTCGGTTCAGGTCCGCACCCAACTTGACCAGCACCTGCGCGGCAACACCTTCGCCTTCGCGGATCAAGCCAAGCAGGATGTGCTCGGTACCGATGTAGTTGTGACCCAATTGCAGGGCTTCGCGCAATGAGAGTTCAAGAACCTTCTTTGCCCGCGGAGTGAAAGGAATGTGACCGCTGGGAGCCTGCTGGCCTTGGCCGATGATTTCTTCAACCTGCTGGCGAACTGCCTCGAGGGAGATTCCCAAAGACTCGAGCGCCTTGGCTGCTACGCCTTCGCCTTCATGGATCAGGCCAAGCAGGATGTGCTCGGTGCCGATGTAGTTGTGATTGAGCATGCGGG
Organism: Candidatus Nanopelagicales bacterium; assembly: GCA_044341115.1. Lineage (GTDB taxonomy): Bacteria > Actinomycetota > Actinomycetes > S36-B12 > S36-B12 > CAIXFB01. Next base: position 9,258 of record JBIISH010000002.1, on the reverse strand, counting down.
CTTCTTCTTGTGCGAGCACGACGACCCTACGCGCCCGATCGGTGAACCTCTCGAACATCTCTCACGCTCCATCTCTACCGGCTTCCGCCAGGAACACTGTCCTGTTTGCTGATCCCCATTGTCCTGCATAACCCGCACATCAGCGACCCTGAATGAGGGCGATACCGCTACGCCGGGCGCGAAATTGGTCCGGAAACGACGCCGAAACGCAGATCCAGCAAGAATGTAAGGGTGAATGAACCAGTGGAAGGGGCAGAAATTCGACTCCGCCGTGAGATCCGGCTTCTCGGAGAACTTCTGGGAATGACCCTGGTCCGGCAGGAGGGTCCAGAACTTCTTGACCTGGTGGAGGAGGTTCGCCAGCTGGTGCGGGTCGACCCGCAGCAGGCCACCACCATCCTTGATGCGGTGGATTTGCCGACCGCTACGCGCCTTGCCCGATCGTTTTCCATTTACTTTGACCTTGCAAATGTTGCCGAGCAAGCTGAGCGCGCCCGATCTGTTCGACACGAGCAAGCTGCTGGCACGGGGCCGCTGCGCTCGGTGGTCAATTCAGCGCTCGCCGCCAAAGTTGACCCGAGTCTTGTGAGTCACGTGGCATCGGTGATGTCCGTGCGTCCGGTTTTCACTGCGCACCCAACTGAAGCAGCACGTCGATCGGTGCTACTCAAACTTCGACGCATTGCAGATGTGCTTCTTGGTGGAGGCACTGATTCCACCGAGATCGACTCTGCCCAACTTGAGCAACTGACGCAGTACATCGAACTACTGTGGCAAACCGATGAACTGCGCCTTGAACAGCCACGGGTTATCGACGAGGCCCGCAACGCCCTTTACTACCTGGACGACATGACGCGGGGCCCGCTCGCACATGTTCTCACCGATCTTGCTGAGGCGTTCCATGCACTAGGGCATGAACTTCCACCGGACTCTCGCCCGGTGAGTTTCGGTTCGTGGATCGGTGGCGATCGCGATGGCAACCCGTTCGTTACACCTGCCGTGACAAGCGATGTGATTGTGTTCCAGCGCGAACACGCAATTGCAGATCTACTGCCACACATTGATCGTCTGCTTGAGGATCTATCCATCAGCGATCGGATCGTGGGACCGAGCCCAGAGTTACGCGCATCGGTTGAGGCAGACCTCATGCACCTCCGAGACCTTGATCCGCGGTTCTTGACAATCAATGCCGAGGAGCCAATCCGACTGAAGTTGACGTTGATCCGCATGCGTCTGCGACTGACCCGTGAGCGTTTGGCCGCCCGTGGCGCACATGTGCCCGGCCGCGATTACGCCGGCACCCGCCAACTACTAGACGATCTGCTGTTGATTCGCGCCGATTTGATCACCCATAACGGCGTATATGTTGCGCAGGGGATTCTCGATCGCACGATCAGGCTCGTGGCCTCCATCGGCCTGCCTCTCACCACACTCGATATCCGCGAGCACGCCGAGAAGTATCACCACGCCGTGGGCCAGTTGATAGATCGACTCGACCTCGCACCCGTCCCGTACTCCGAACTCGATCGCGAGCACCGAACAGAGTTGCTGACCCGTGAACTGAACGCCTTGCGCCCGCTCGCACCTACGCCCCCTCCGCTCGACGAAGCGGGCATGAACACCTACGAGACATACCGAACCGTGGCTCGCACCCTTAATACCTATGGGGCACGAGCAATCGAGTCGTGCATTATTTCGATGACCCGAGGGGCCGACGATGTACTCGCCGCGGTGGTTCTGGGCCGGGAAGCCGGTCTCGTGGATTCCCACACCGGCAAGTCGTGCGTCGATTTTGTTCCCTTGCTTGAAACCGTCGACGAACTTCGGAGTGCCGGAGAAATCATCGATCAATTGCTGAGCAATCCGATGTACCGATCACTCGTAGCCAGCCGTGGCGATGTGCAGGAAGTAATGCTCGGATACTCCGACTCGAACAAAGATGCCGGTATCACCACGTCACAGTGGGAGATCCACCTGGCTCAACGCCGGCTGCGCGATGTGACTGCCCGACACAACGTCCGGCTGCGTTTATTTCACGGCCGCGGAGGAACTGTCGGACGAGGTGGCGGGCCCACCTACGAGGCGATCCTGGCCCAACCGTGGGGAGTCCTTGACGGTGAAATCAAAGTCACCGAACAGGGCGAAGTAATTTCCGATAAGTATCTGCTGCCTGCCCTTGCCCGAAACAATCTCGAGCAGATGGTGGCCGCGGTTCTCGATGCATCTCTCATGCACCGTTCTTCGCGTCAATCCCCGGGGCAACTCGCGCAGTGGGATGAGGTGATGTCGACCGCGAGCGCGCATGCACAGATGAGCTACCGCAATCTCGTTGATCACCCTGACCTGCCTGAATATTTCGCGTTGAGCACACCCGTGGAAGAGTTCGGCGCGATGCATCTGGGCTCTCGGCCATCGCGAAGGCCCGATACTTCCGTTGGCATCAGCGGCCTGCGCGCAATCCCGTGGGTCTTTGGTTGGACGCAATCCCGGCAGGTGGTGCCCGGCTGGTTCGGCGTGGGATCGGGTTTGGCTGCGACTCGTGCTGCCGGCTTCAGTGATGCGATCACCGCGATGTATGAGCACTGGCACTTTTTCCGCAACTTCATCTCGAACGTCGAGATGACCCTCGCCAAAACCGACATGACCGTTGCTCGTCAGTATGTGGAGCGACTCGTGCCAGCAAGGCTGCACCCAATCTTCGAGACGATCCTGGAAGAGCATCAACGAACAGTTGATCAGGTGCTCAGCGTGACCGGACAGGATGCCTTGCTGGCGGGTAATCCGACCCTGGCCCGCACGCTGGCCACGCGTGATACCTATTTGCTTCCGCTGCACATGTTGCAGGTCTCTTTGCTGGATCGGGTTCGATCCACCCAGGAAGAGGTCACCCTCGTTGAATCGCGTCGCGCTTTGTCTGTGACCATCAATGGGATCGCGACTGGGTTGCGCAATACTGGTTAGCGAGTTACCGGCTAAAGAGACCTAATCATTCGGTGGTTGCCCAACGTGTTGGGCTTCACTCGTTCAAGTCCTAGGAACTCGGCAACGCCTTCGTCGTAGGACTGCAGCATCTGCTCGTACACATCGTGATCGATGGGAGTGTCATCGATCTCCTCAAAACCGTGTTCGCCAAAGAAGCTGACCATGAAGGTCAAGCAGAACAACCGCTTGATACCAAGTTGGTTGGCGCGTTCCACAAGGGCTGCCAAAACGTGCGAACCGATGCCTTGACGTAGGTGCATCCCAGATACGGCAAGTGTTCGAACCTCAGCGAGGTCTTCCCACATCACGTGCAGTGCGCCACAGCCCACCACCGCACCGTCGACCTCAGCAACAACGAATTCCTGGATATCTTCAAAAAGGGTGACGGTGGCTTTGGAGAGCAGATGCCCATCACCTGAGTACTCATCGATGAGTTTGCGGATGGTGCGTACGTCGGTTGTTCGTGCCTGGCGAACCACCACTGGACCGGACTCACTCATTTTCATCACGCACCTGATGATCGTGTTCCGGCTTGACCAGTGGAAACAAGATCGTTTCGCGGATGCCAAGCCCAGTGAGGGTCATGAGTAGACGATCGATCCCCATACCCACCCCACCCGATGGCGGCATGCCGTGTTCGAGCGCGCGCAGGAAATCCTCATCGAGGCGCATCGCCTCGTGATCACCTTGAACTCCGAGAGCGGTCTGCTCCATCAAGCGCTCCCGCTGAACAACGGGGTCGATCAATTCCGAGTAGCCCGTTGCTTGTTCAAAACCATTGATGTAGAGATCCCACTTCTCGACCACGCCAGGGCGACTGCGATGGGCGCGGGTAAGTGGGGAGGTGTCGACGGGGTAATCCATAACGAAAGTGGGGCCAGTAAATGTGGGGATGACGTAGTGCTCGAATAATTCCTCGAGCAACTTGCCCGCCACCCACGTTGGCGCAACCGAGATTCCCGCAGCAGCACACAGGTTGGCCAGATCGGCCCGTGAAATATCCGGCGTCAACTCCACTCCCACGGCAGCAGATGTTGACCCGTACAGATCAACTTCAGGCCACACCCCACCTAGTTCATGCGTACTGCCATCTGGGTGAGTGACCACTGTGGTGCCAAACACCGCTTGCGCGGACTCTTGGATGATTTCGCGCGTGATGGTGGCCATCTCGCGGTAGTCGGCGTAGGCCTTGTAGAACTCGAGCATCGCGAACTCAGGGGAGTGCGATGAGTCAGCTCCTTCATTGCGGAAGTTGCGGTTGATCTCGAAGACCCGCTCGAGTCCACCCACCACGGCCCGCTTGAGGAATAACTCGGGGGCGATGCGCAGGAATAGTTCAAGGTCAAAAGCATTGGAGCGGGTGACGAACGGACGTGCAGCGGCGCCGCCATGAATGGTCTGCAGCATCGGGGTTTCAATTTCCAGGAATTCGCGCTGCGTCAAACTGCGCCGCAGAGCAGCAACCACCTCGATGCGGGTCCGGGCGATGCGCTGGGCTTCGGGCCGAACAATCAGATCGACATACCGCTGGCGGACCCGCGATTCCTCGTTCATGGGTTTGTGCGCAACCGGCAACGGACGCAATGACTTCGCGGCCATGCGCCATTCGTTAGCCAGAATCGAAAGTTCACCCCGCTTGGACGTGATGACCTCACCATCAACAAATACGTGATCGCCGAGGTCGACGAGTGACTTCCAGGCCTCGAGTTGCTCAGCACCAACTTTGTCGAGGGAAAGCATCGCTTGAATTTCCGTGCCATCACCGGCCCGAAGGGTGGCAAAACACAACTTGCCGGTGTTGCGGGCAAAGATCACTCGGCCGGCCAGGGCAACGAACTGACCCGTGGCCGTGTCGATCGCAAGATCGGGGTATTCGCTGCGCACCGCAGCGATGGTGGAGGTGATGGGCAGGCTCACCGGATAGGGATCCATGCCTGCTTCTGCGAGTGCGGTGCGCTTAGCGGAGCGGATACGCATTTGCTCCGGGAGATCGTCGTTCTCCTCGTGAACCACCAGATCCTGCGTCATGACGGGTAAGGCTATTGGACGGCACCACGGGAGCTATGCCGGTGTCGCCTACGCTTGAGTCCATGTCTGCCACCGACTTCGCCGCTCCCGAGCCCATCCGTGGAGTGATTTTCGATATTCACTCCACCCTTATCGATCAGGGATCGGCAGGCGATTGGCTCGATTCAGCACTTGCCCGCACCCCGCATCCGCTCAATAAAGCCGAGCGCACCGAGCTCGAGGCTTTCTTGGACCGGATTTGGGAGGGCGCCCGTATCAGCGATCCCGAGAGCAGCCGCGACCTTTCCTTCGCAGCCCACCGTCGGGTGTTTCATGAACTTCTCGAAGCCGGCCCGAACATTGATAAGTCTTTCGCCGACGTTTTGTACGAGGTGATGCTCGACGGTTGGACGGCGTATGAAGACGCCGCTCCCACCCTGGCCGCACTCAAAGATGCCGGGGTCAAGATCGCTGCGCTGTCCAACGCCGGCGTTCCTATCCGCGACGTCCTCGAGCGCGAAGGCCTGCTGCCCTACATCGATGCGACCGTGTTGTCCTACGAGGCCGGTTTCGTGAAGCCCGATGTGCGTATTTTCAAATCCGCGCTCAACGCCTTGGGTCTGACCGCACCTTCAGTACTGATGGTCGGCGACAGCGGCAAGGACGACGCCGGTGGGTCCGATCTCGGGCTGCGCACGCTGATCCTGCCGCGCACCCGCGGTCCCATTCACGGTCTCGACGCGGTTGTGCGTCTGGTGGTCTCTTAACCGTTTCTTTCGAACACGAGGCGCAGACCGATCAACGTGAGATCGGGCTCGTGGTGGGTGATCGTTTCTGATTCGAGAACCACGATCGGCGCTAAGCCACCCGTGGCGATCACCGCGGTCACCTCACCAACTTCTTCGATGATCCGGTCCACCAGACCGTCTACCTGACCGGTGAAGCCGTACACCGCGCCGGACTGCAGGGCTTCGACAGTGTTCTTGCCGATCACCGAGCGTGGCCGTACCAGTTCTACCTTGCGCAACTGAGCAGCGCGTGCGGCGAGGGCGTCGATGGAAATTTCAATTCCTGGAGCCAACGCTCCTCCAAGGAATTCGCCCTTTTCCGAGATGACGTCGAGATTCGTGGAAGTTCCAAAGTCAACGACGATGCTGGGTCCGCCATACAACGTGAACGCGGCAAGGGTGTTCACGATGCGGTCGGCGCCTACCTCTTTCGGATTGTCCGTGAGAATCGGAACCCCTGTTTTGGTACCCGGTTCGACGATCACCGTGTGCACGTCGGAAAAATAACGATCGAGCATGACGCGCATTTCGCGCAACACCGCGGGCACAGTGCTACACAGCGCAATGCCGGTGATCTGCGGCTGGTCGGCGAGGAGCCCTCTGAAAGTGAGCACGATTTCATCGGCTGTGGTCCGTGAATCGGTCTTGGTGCGCCAGGAGGAGCGCAGGGTTTGGCCGTCGAAGAGCCCAATGACGGTGTTGGTGTTACCCACGTCGATGGCAAGCAGCATTTAGTTCACCTCTCGCAGGTCGGCGCCGATATCCAGGATTGGCGCGGAGTGGGTCAGCGCACCCACGGCAAGGTAGTCCACGCCGGTCGCTGCAACTTCTTGGGCATTGGCCAGTGCCAAGCCACCTGATGCCTCCAGCCGAGCGCGACCGGCTGTGCGGGCAACCGCGCTACGCATCTCCTCCGGTGAAAAATTGTCCAAAAGCACGAGGTCAGCACCTGCGGCGAGCACCTCATCTAGTTGAGCCATGGAATCAACTTCAACTTCGAGGTCGATATCGGGGAACTGCGCCCGAACGGCAGCGAATGCCTCGGCTACTCCCCCGGCGGCCAGCACGTGATTGTCTTTCACCAGCGCGGCATCGGCCAGATTCATCCGGTGATTGACTCCGCCGCCACACCGCACCGCGTACTTTTCCAGTGAACGTAGCCCCGGAGTGGTCTTGCGGGTGTCGCGCACTTGCGCACCGGTTCCCTCCACCGCATCCACCCACGCCGCTGTGGCGGTGGCGATCCCGCTGAGATGGCTCAGCAGGTTCAAGGCCGGACGCTCTCCGCGCAATAGATCGTGGATCCGGCCCGTGATGACAAGCACCACATCGCCCGCCTCGACCCGCGCCCCATCTGCAACGTGGTAATCAATAGAGATCGATTCACCATTCACCACATCAAAAACCGCCGCGGCCACAGGAACACCAGCAACGACCCCGGCGCTGCGCGCCACGAAATCGAGAACTCCGAGAGCATTTGTTGGCACCGTGGCCATCGTTGTGACGTCGACCCCACCATCAATATCTTCGGCCAGGGATCGGGCCGCGATCTCCTCAACTTCGAGTGGCCGAAGCCCAGCTGCCGCCAACAGTTGCGTCGTGGCTGAGTTGAGCCGGTGGACCGGGTAATTCATGAGAGCCCTTTCACGGGGATGCGACGGGTGACCACGTTTCCTTGGTCGTCGCGATGAGAGGCGAGTCTTACCTGCCAGTGTGAGTCGTCGCGATCGGGGTGGTCTTCGCGCCAATGCGAGCCGCGAGTTTCCGTGCGAGCGATGGCGTGCTCCACGAGCACACTGGCGATCGCATGCATATTTGTAGTTTCCCAATCCTCGGTGCACGGCCGGCCGGGCGCAGAATCCGCACCGGTTTCCAACCAGTCCTTCGCGATCTTCAGTGAATCCGCACTGCGCAGCACACCCGCCTGCTCATCCATCACCTGTTGCATCGCTCGACGGGCGCTATGGCCCATCAGTTCTCCGCCAGATGTGGAAATGTCGGTGGGGATCGGCTCCAATGCGTCTTCTTCGATCGCTACGGCGATGCGTCGTGAGAAAACCAACCCCTCGAGAAGTGAGTTGGATGCCAACCGATTCGCTCCGTGTACTCCGGTGCATGCGGTCTCACCACATGCGTAGAGCCCTCGAATGCTGGAGCGTCCCCACACGTCTGTCAGCACGCCGCCTGACACATAATGCTGAGCTGGCGCGACGGGAATCAGATCGGTCACCGGATCAATGCCGCGGATTCGACATGATTCAACGATGGTGGGGAACCTGTGCACCCACATATCCGCACCGAGACCACGGCCATCGAGCCACACGTGTGCAGCACCGCTTTGGCGCATTCGTCGCATGATCGCTTTGGCCACCACATCGCGCGGGGCTAAATCAGCGAGTGGGTGTTCGAGCGCCATGAACGCCGTGCCTTCCGAGTCGAGCAGGATCGCCCCCTCACCGCGCACCGCCTCAGAGACCAAAGGTTGCTGACCCTGGGCAAGCGGGCCAAACCAGAGAACCGTCGGATGGAACTGCACAAACTCAAGATCGGCCACCTCGGCGCCGGCCCGCAGAGCGAGCGCCACACCATCGCCGGTGGAGACATAGGGGTTGGTGGTCTGGCCGAAAACCTGCCCAAAGCCACCGGTTGCCAGCACCACAGCAGGTGCGAGCGCAGCTCCGACCCCGTCGCGCTGCCCGGGTCCGATCACATGCAGGGTCACACCTTGCGCAGAACCGTCAGCAGCAGTGATCAGGTCAAGTACGAGTGCGTTCTCAACGATCTCGATACCTGGATCTTGTAAGACCGCGGCAACAAGTGCCCGTGAGACTTCCGCACCCGTGGCGTCACCGCCCGCATGCGCGATTCGATTGCGGTGATGGCCGCCTTCACGGGTTAGCGAAATTTCCCCACTGGGATCGGTATCGAACTGTGCACCCCACGAGATGAGGTCGCGCACCGCGTTTGGGCCTTCGGTCACCAGAACGCGAACTGCCTCAACATCGCACAAGCCAACACCTGCCACCAAGGTGTCTTCTTCGTGCTCGGCGGGGGAATCATCGTCGGCAAGTGCTGCAGCGATTCCACCTTGCGCCCATCGAGTGGAGCCTTCACTAAGTTGTGCCTTTGTCACGAGCAAAACTGTTTTGCCGAGTTCACGAACATGCAAAGCAGTGGTAAGACCTGCAATCCCTGATCCAACGACGATGACATCCGCTGATGCTGTCCAACCAGGTTCTGGAGCTTGCAGGCGCCTGGGCAATGAAATGCTCATGGGCCAACCACCTCCACCGCCATATTGTCGATCAATCGCGTGTTCCCGACCTGCCCAGCCACGAGGATACGAGCCGGCCCGTTCACCGCTGGACCGCGCAGATCTGGTGTGCGAACTTCGCAGTAATCAACGTTGACCTTGCCATCTAGTTCGAGAAGTGCAGCGCGCTCCATAGCAGCTGCGCCCGCACCGGATTGGGCGATGGCT
>JBIISH010000087.1:0-6827 GCA_044341115.1 Candidatus Nanopelagicales bacterium | reverse complement strand
TGCAGGGAATCGGGGTTGATTACCGACTTTGGATCGGCGCCCATGAGGATCCGCTTGATCGGAACCTCGCATTTCTTGCCATTCAGGGTCTTGGGTATGGCATCGACCACGATGAACTCATCGGGAACGTGCCGGGGAGAGAGGGCTTTTCGGATGCGGGTTCTCAAGGCCGGCTCAACATCTGCGAGTTGCATGTTCTCCGCGAGGACCAAGAAGCAGATGAGTTCATCAACATCGACCACAAGGGAATCGATGACTCCTTCCATCGCATCAGAGACCTGGTAGAACTCCGCGGTGCCCATGCGCACTCCGCCACGGTTCAACGTGGCATCGCTGCGGCCCAAGAGTTTGAACGAGCCGCGCTCAGTTTCGACGCACCAATCGCCATGCCGCCACACTCCGGGAATGTCTGCAAAGTAGGCATCGTGCAGTTTGCTGCCATCGGCGTCATTCCAGAAACTCACCGGCATGGAAGGCATGGGGGTTGTGATCACGAGTTCACCTACCTCATTGATGAGGGCCTCGTTGTGATCATTCACTGAACGCACGTCTACTCCCAGCGCAGCGCAGGAGAGCTCACCCAACCAAATCGGCAGGTTCGGTGCACTGGTCAGAAAAGCGGTGCAGACATCGGTACCACCAGAGATTGATGAGATCTGGATGTGATTTCCGACTTCTTGCGCGATCCAGTTAAAACCCTCCGGTGAAAGCGGAGCCCCAGTGGATCCGATCGTCGAAAGATTTTCAAGATTGAACTCACTGCTCGGGCAAATCTCTTCTTTCATGCACGCGTGGATGAAAGGAGCAGAGACTCCCATCAGATCCACTTTGTGTTCTTCCGCCAGAGACCACAGCCTGCGCATATCTGGATAAACCGGATTGCCGTCGAAGAGAACAATCGTTGCGCCCACTGTGAGACCAGAGACCAAGTAGTTCCACATCATCCAGCCGGTTGTGGTGAACCAGAAGAAGATGCTGCCTGGATTCAGGTTGTTATGCAGGCGAAGGCTTTTCGCGTGCTCGAGCAAGATCCCGCCGTGACCTTGCACAATGCCTTTAGGCATTCCGGTGGTTCCTGATGAGAACAGCACCCAGAGTGGATGCTCAAATGGAACAGGTGTGAAGGTGGGGGTCACGGCAGCGTTGTCAAGCAGTTCCCGCCATGGCACTGTGTTCGCAATTTGAGCGTTCTCGTTTAAGTAAGGGATGAGAACGGTTCCGTGAAGGCTTGGCAGCTTTACTGAAATGTGAGTGACTGTCGAGGTGACGTCAAACTCTTTACCGCCGTAACGATATCCATCTACTGCGATGAACACTGTTGGCTCGAGTTGACTGAATCGATCGATGACGGCATCGGCGCCAAACTCCGGAGAGCATGAAGACCAGGTGGCACCCAAACTCGCAGTTGCAAGGAATGCAATCACCGCTTCAGCACAGTTGGGGATCAGCGCAACAACTCGATCACCCTGGCTCACGCCAAGTCTTCTCAAGCCTTCTTGGGCACAAGCAACTTGCGCGCGAAGTTCCCCTCGCGTGAATTCAGTAGTAGGAGCGCCTTCCCGGATCGCAATAACGGCAACAGAATCATCCGGGGTCAGATCTGTAATCGCTAGCGCGCGCTCTGCATAGTTCAGTGTCGCACCGGGAAACCAGGTGGCGTGTTCAACACCGTTGTTGATCAGTGGTGTGGTGGCACTCGTAGTGAAGTAGATCTCTGCGAAATCAGCGACGCTCTGCCAGAAGCTTGCGAGGTTGTTGATTGACCATTCATGCAATTGCGCGTAGTCAACGATCGAGATTTCCAGACCGTGCTCTTGATTTACGAATTCTGTGAACTGGGCCATCTCTGTAGTGGGGAGCAACTCAACGTTCGGAGACCACAGCACCGCTGGGGTCGGGTGGGCAGTTGCACCACTGGCCTTGATGGGTTCGGTGGCTTCGTTAACCACGATAGATCTCCCGTCGATGTCCTACTGCAATGACAAGGACAACTAGTTCACCGTTCACAACCTCGTACATGACACGGTAATCACCCGTACGCACCCGCAGAACCCCACCTCCACCAACTAGCACTGTTGCACCTGGTGGGTGCGGGTTTGAGGAGAGCAATTCAATCGCTGCCTGAACGCGACGTCGCGCGGGCGGGTCCAGACGTCGAAGTTGCCGTTCGGCTGCGGGAGTTATGTGGACAGTGAATGTCACAACAGACCAAGATCGGCTTTGACCTGATCCCATGGGATGGGGCCTTTGCCGGTGCTCTCCATCTCTGCGCGAGCGGCGTTGACAGCACGCAGGTCCGCGAGATCCTCTGCCGACTCGATGAGATCGTTCAGTTGGTCTACATCGATGACAGCGGCCACTCGGCGGCCACGCCTGGTGAGAAATACGGGATCGTGCTCAACCCGAGCTAGATCCACGACATCAGCCAAGCGGGCGCGAGCTTCCGAAACGGTCATTTCACTCATAGCGCCAAGATACACAAAACAGCGGTTTTGTACAATAAGGCTTTTAGATGCCTCGCCAGAGCGCGTTGGGATCCTTGAGCAATTCAACGTCATAGGCCACCATCGCAGCCGCCATCGAATCGAAATCGACCGTGTGGCGCCAGCCCAGGTTGATGTAGGCAGAGCGGCTATCGCCCACCAAGAGATTCGTGTCAGCTTTGCGCTGGTTGTCTGCGGTGCTGACTACGAGGTCAGACCAATCGGTGATGCCCACGGCACCAAAAGCTTTGCTGATGAAATAGGAAAGTCGGTGCGAGATTCCGGTGGCCAGCACGTAATCGGCAGGGGATTCTGCTTGCAGCATCAGCCGCATGCCGTTTACGTAATCCGGTGCCCAGCCCCAGTCACGGGCTACCTCGATATCACCAAGTTCGAGAACTTTTTGCTGGCCGGCAGCAATCTTCGCAACGGCCATCGAGATTTTCCGTGTGACAAAGCCTTCGCCACGCAATGGTGACTCGTGGTTATACAGAATCGCAGAAGTTGCGAAGAGGCCTTCTTGTTCGCGCACCGATCGCAGCATGGCGATCACTTCAGCTTTTGATTGCGCGTAGGGGCTCTTGGGGGCTGGTTCCATAGTTTCTGTTTGGGGGGAGCGATCCACGCCTTCAAATATGGTGCCCGATGCAGCTGCAACAAGTCTGGGTGCTTTGCCCGCCTGCGTAAGGACGCGCATGCCTTCAATGATCGCTTCAACTGAACCCACGTTGACCGCGCGGGTCATCTCAGGGTTGTTGATGGATTCCACGATCGAACTAATGCCACCGAAGTTGTAAATTTGATCAGGTGCCGTTTCAACCACTGCAGCAGTCATCGCAGTTGCGTCGGCCAAATCGCACTCAATGATCGTGATACCTGGCGCATAGCGAGTGAGGGTATGGGTGTCTGTGCCGGGCTTGATCATGCCGATGACCTCATGGCCATCGCGTTCGAGCATGGTGGAGAGGATCGTTCCGTCTTGGCCGGCGACGCCGGTGATGAGTGCTCGCATGATCCCTGTCGTCGTCAATCGTGGTTAACGTCGTTCTTAGAACTGTCCTTCTTTGGCGCCATCAAGGCGAGCAATGTCTGCATCGACCATGATCTTGGCCAGTTCGGGTGGCAGCACCTTCGCTTCCCAACCCAACTTGTTCTTGGCTTTAGATGCATCACCGATCAGCTCGTCGACCTCGGTGGGCCGCAGGAACTTCGGATCGAACTTCACATAGTCGTGCCAATCCAAACCGGCGTGGGCAAAGGAGAGCTCAAGGAAATCCTTGATTGTGTAGGCAGAGCCGGTGGCAAGTACAAAATCGTCGGGCTCATCGGTCTGCAGCATGCGCCACATGCCATCGGTGTATTCAGGCGCGTAACCCCAGTCACGGATGGAATCAAGATTGCCCATCCACAGTTCCGTCTGATTGCCCTTGACAATGTTTGCAACGGCCAGCGTGATCTTGCGGGTAACAAAAGTCTCACCGCGGCGAGGCGATTCGTGGTTGAAGAGCTGACCATTGACAGCGAACATGTCGTAGGCCTCGCGATAGTTCTTGGTAATCCAGTAGCTATAAACCTTGGCGGCACCGTATGGGCTGCGCGGGTAGAACGGGGTGTCTTCGTTTTGCGGGGGTGGGCTCGCACCGAACATTTCACTGGTTGATGCCTGGTAGAACCGAATCGAGGTATCAACGCTGCGGATCGCCTCGAGGATGTTCAAGGTGCTCACGCCTGTTGCTTCAGCGGTATAGAGGGGTTCGTCGAAACTCACGCGAACATGCGACTGCGCCGCGAGGTTATAGACCTCGTGCGGGCGAAGTTCCGTAACGAGTTGGTGCATACGAGCAGCGTCGGTCACATCGCCGTAGTGCAGGTGCAAATTACGGCCTGGGAGGTGCTCATCGTGGTGCAGGTGATCGATCCTGCCGCGGTTGAACGAGCTCGAACGGCGCACTAGCCCGTGCACCTCGTAGCCCTTCTCAAGCAGTTGCTGGGCCATGTAGGAGCCGTCTTGGCCCGTGACGCCTGTGATGAAGGCGCGTTTTGCCTCAGCCACTGATTTCCTCCGACGTTGAGATGAGTTGTGAGGGAGCCTACCGGCCGAGTGCGGTCATCAGGGTCGTGACATAGCCATAGAGGAGGTCACCATCGGCGCAGCTACGCCCGTAGGCTCAGACCCGTGGGAGAGACAAAGCCGGTCGTGCTCGCAGTGGTGCCGACCTATCGGCCCGCTGAGTCTGTGACCGCACTAGTCGCAACTTTGGCCGAACAGAGCTCCGTGGTGGTCTCGGATGATGCGAGCCCATGCACGGCCGATCCGATCCTGCGCTCGCTCGAATCCCTGCCTGCAGTGACCGTGATGCGACACCAACACAACGCCGGGATCGCGCGCGGTCTCAATGATGGGGTGGCAGCAGCGCTCATCTCGGGAGCAACCTGGCTGCTCACCGTTGATCAAGACACCGTTCTTCCCGCGGGCTATGTGGAGGCGTTGACATCCGTTGCAACGCAATTGGTCGCATCCGGTGTTCCACTTGGCGCGATCGGTGCGCAGGTGATAGCCGACGCAAGCGGTTCGATGACCTACCCCACCCGAATCGAAGGTGGCGCGGTTGTGACCGAGGAGATCATTCAGACCGGATCGCTGTGGTCTGTTGCTGCGCTCGCTGAGTTCGGTGGATTTGATGAATCCTTAGGGATTGATGCGGTGGATGCGGCTGCCTGTCTGCGCCTGCGTGAACGCGGCATGGTGGTTGCTGTCGCACCTGGGCTCTCGCTCTCACATTCCATCGGTGCTGCGCGCAGCGTCTCGATATTTGGTCGCAGCGTGATGGTGACCGGGCACTCACCTGAGCGGCGCACCACGATGTTGCGCAACCGGCTGCGGCTGTTCCCTGCTGAATTCAAGCAATCACCCACGCATGCTTTTCGCACGCTGCGCCGGGTTGGGGTTAACCAAACCTTGGGCCTGTTTGTGGAGAACGGACGCTGGGCCAAGGCCAAAGGGACCATCCGGGGCTTGACCCCGGGTGAGGATCGGTAGCCTCAAGCCCGTGAAGGGGATCATTCTTGCCGGTGGCACCGGCTCGCGGCTCTGGCCGATCACTAAGGGTGTGAGCAAGCAGTTGCTCCCTGTCTATGACAAGCCGATGATTCATTACCCGCTCGCCACGTTGATGGCGGCTGGTCTTCGCGAGGTCCTGATCATCACCACCCCGGAGGATTCGGAATCTTTCTCTCGGCTCCTAGGTGATGGAACACCTTGGGGCATGCGCATTGAATACGCGGTGCAGCCCAAGCCGGAAGGTCTTGCTCAAGCCTTTCTGATCGCTGAGGATTTCTTGGCCGGCGATCAGGCCGCCTTGATTCTTGGCGACAACCTCTTCTACGGTCCATCCCTTGGCCGCAAGCTCGCTGAACTCACAGACGTGAGCGGCGGGCATGTATTCGCCTATGAGGTGGCCAACCCCACTGAGTATGGCGTCGTTGAATTTGATGAGGCAGGCGTTGCGCTCTCGATCGAAGAGAAGCCAGTTTCACCGAAAAGCAATTTTGCTGTTCCTGGTTTGTATTTCTACGACGCAACCGTTGTTGATGTAGCCAAAGCAATCAAGCCATCAGCGCGCGGTGAATTAGAAATCACTGCCGTTAACGATTACTACCTGCAAGCAGGCGCACTCACCGTGACCGTGCTCGAGCGCGGAACAGCATGGCTCGACACCGGAACATTCAAGTCTTTGCAGGATGCTGGTGAGTTTGTGCGCGTGATGGAAGATCGCACCGGCACCAAGATCGGTTGCGTAGAAGAAATTGCGTGGCGCAACGGGTGGATCACTTCAGCTCAACTGCAGGCGTTGGCTGAGCCACTGCTCAAGAGTGGTTATGGCGAGTACTTAATGCGGTTGGCCCAGCGCTAGCCACGCCGTAGCTTTTTACCCACTTTGCGCAGCTTCTCTGTCGCCCGATAACTTCGGCTTGAAAGCACCGCGGCAAGTTCAGCGGAATCCGTTGCGCTGCTAGACCCGAGCGTGCTGGTCAAGATCGTGGGCATGCTGGTGATGCGCTCGAAGAACATAATCAAGCCGTCGGCAAATCCGGCCCAAGTGTGGGTGGCGATGGCTCTGCGCAGGTCAGCTACTCGCTGAGTACTGGCTTGTTCATCGCTGAGGAGCCGTGTGATGTCTGCTGCATAGGCATCGATGGACCAGGTGCGCGGAACATCGGTAACGCCAGAGATTTCCGCGAGCGGGCCGAACGCGGTGAAGGTTGCTGGGGTACCAAGGGCTGCTGCTTCATACGGCACAAACCCGAAGCCTTCAGCACTTGATGGGTACACAACAACACTGG
>JBIISH010000117.1:0-5797 GCA_044341115.1 Candidatus Nanopelagicales bacterium | reverse complement strand
AGTAATCCGATGGATCTTGTTAACGGTGTGTGTGCCAGTGCTGCTAGTGATGCGGGTTTGAAGGCGCGTTTGTTGGCTGATCCGCGGGCCACACTTGCCCAGGAGACCGGGTTGACTATTCCGAAGGATTGGGAATTAGTAGCCAGTGAAGCACCTGATGGCACGGTGCAGGTGGGGCTGGTGAACGAGGACATCCCCGAGGAGTACTTGCAACTGGTCTCTGGTGGGCAGAAAGATTGTAAGATCCACTTCTAATCAAAATAGATACGTGTGGTCCGTAGATAGTAGGTGAGTGGGCGTGGTTCGCTCACCCACCCGTAGTGATGGTGCACGGTGTGGGTGGTTGGTGGGCGGGTGTTCATTGACCGGGGTGCACCGGTAGGTCACGACCGCAGTAATTGACGACGTGTTGCCAGTATCTGGTTTCGTGTGCTGGTGGGTCCGCGAGGTGGCCAAGGCCGCTGGGCAACCACAGGTGCCAGTGGTGAACGTATCGTCGGAGTCGATGGTGATCGGCTCCGTGCTCATGAAGCCGACGGGCACGTTCACACAGGCGCTGAATGCTCACCGGTGAAGGCTCACCGGTGAAGGCTCAAGGTGGTGGTGCGGGTGCAGCACAAAACCCAGAAAATCACACCCCCTTTCTGCCCGTCCGATGAATCTTGTGATCGGGTGCTCGTGGACCACCGACACTGCGAGCGCCTTAACGGGTGATGAGCGGATTCTTCCCCCTCAATTGTGTGGTGCGCTGTAGCGTGACGGCAACATATAACTATTGAGGAGTGTGTATGGATGCTCAAGGTTTTCTAGCAGCCCTTGCCCCAGCGGTAACTGATGCGGATGCGCGTGAACGGTTCCTCGCCGACCCCAAAGCGGTACTAGCAGTTGCGGGGCTGGACCTGCCGGAGGGGTTCCCGGTGAGTGCACGGGAAGGTGATGCCGCTGAACTCACCATCACCCTACCGCCCCTATTTGACCCTGATGCCGACGTCAGCGACGACGTTCTCGAAGGTGTTGGCGGCGGTGGTTGGACCCAGTACCGGGGATGCCTAGGGCTTATTAATTTATTTTAGCGTTAGATAGTCCGCGAGTGGGCGTGGTGGGCTGACCCACCCGTAGTGATGGTGCACGGTGTGGGTGGGGATGTTGGCCGAGGCGTGAGCAGATTGGCTCCACAATTGTTTGTTGTGGAGTATCGTTTCAGCAATTACCTATTGCCGTGGAGGATGCATGGATGCTCAAAGTTTCTTAGCAGCACTTACCCCTGCTGTAACTGATGCGGATGCGCGGGAACGTTTCCTTGCCAACCCCAAAGCGGTACTGGCAGCCGCTGGACTGGACCTGCCGGAGTGGTTCGCGGTCACTGCTCGTGAAGGTGATGCCGCCGAAATCACCATTACTCTGCCGCCCCTACTCGACCCTGATGCTGACCTCAGCGACGACGTTCTCGAAGGTGTTGGCGGCGGTGGTGGCGCGAGAGCTAGGTGGTTGCCAATTCCTTGTTAACTATTCTTGAATCGGACCTAGTGCTGGTTCCCGGTCGCGTGGTGGCTCGAGGTGCGGGTTACGTCGCCGGTGTCTAGACCACTTGTCGCTGAACGAGGTCTGCGAAGTGACCGGGTTGTGACACTAACTCTTCGAAGGTTCCCTGTTGGGCAACTTTTCCATCCGCCAAGACAATGATCCGGTCGGCACCTTGAATTGTCGTGAGCCGATGTGCGATAAGTATGCGAGTCAAACGCAGGTTTTCAAGGTGATCAACAATTGTTCCCTGCGTGATGTTGTCTAGGGCGCTGGTCGCTTCATCTAGAATCAGCATGCGTGGGTTGCTCGCTAATGCGCGGGCTAAAAGAATACGTTGACGTTGACCACCAGACACGGTGCCCCCACCATCAACGATCGGTGTGTCAAGCCCCATCCCCATGGCTCGCACTTCTTCTGCAACGCATGCCCACTCGAGTGCCTGCCAGATCTCCGCACTGGTAAGCCCTCGGCCCATATCAACATTGTCGCGAATAGGGCCTGGGAGAAGTTTCGAGGATTGCAGAACACTTCCGACTTGTCTCCGGAAGGACGGGAGATCAAGAACGGCCAAGTCCTGCCCATCGACTGTCACAACCCCAGATTCCTGTTGTTCTAGGCCCAGAAGTATTCGCATGAGAGTGGTCTTGCCACAGCCGGAAGGGCCAACAATTGCAACTTGTTCACCAGGGCTAATACTGAAACTCACACCGTCAAGGACAGGCCGTGACCCTGGTTCGTAACGGAAAACAATGTCGCTAAAGATAACCCCACCGCTTATTCGACCTGGGTCAACGCCATCGCCACCACCTTCGGGAATTGCCGCAAGTACGGGTTCCACCTTGCTGATTACTGCACGACCATTGAACAAGGCACTGGCCGAAAATGCTGTGACAGCTAAAGTAGTTGTTGCGATTGCGAGGGCTGCTTGCGCTGTGACAAATTCACCGAATGTTGCACCGGTTGCACCGGTGACAGCGACGATCACAATCAGTCCGAGAACAGGCCAAACACTGATGATCACCGCTTGAGCCACGGCGATTCGACGAACAGAAAGATCAGCGCGAGTAAGTTTTGCCTGCAGCGCCGCCCAACGCTTGAAGGCCCGTGACTCCGCACCTGATACCCGCAGGCGAGTGACTGCTTGAAGAGTTTCCAGTAGGCGCCCCTGAGCTGCCGAGTGAGCGGTAACTCGGACCAGGGTCAGGCGAGCACTCTCTCGGGTGAGCCAAAGATTGACAAGAAATTGAATGGACAGCAAGAGGATGGCAGCGATCAGTAGCGGCGTGCTGGTGGTGGCAATGGCCCCAAGCCCACCAATGATCGCAACCGTGTCAAGAAGCCCGACAATGATTGCATCGGGAACAGCAGTCGAAGCCATCGCGACAGCGGAAGATTGCGTCATCCGTTCGCCCATTGAATACTTGTCGTGCCACGTGGTGCGCAATCTCATGATTCGATCCCACACTGCACCGCTAGTGAGTGCTGAACCTCGGACGCGAATTCTTAGTAGCGCGACGCTTCGCACATATTGCCAAGAAACGCTCACAAGCAATAGGACAAACAGGGTGAGCAAAGCGGCGAGTACCGAGCGGATATCAGTGTTCGTGACCGCGCCGGCAACCTTGCCCAGAATGAACGGGGTGAAAAAGGCGAGTGCCGCGAGGCCTGCCGTAAGGAACGCGATCAGCGAGAGGTCCCGACCAGAGCGCCGGAAACCAAGTCGAGCAAGTGCACTCAAACCGAGTGAAGTGGGCGGAAGGATTGGAACAAATTCCCAGGCTCGCCTGGTCAGCCGCTCGCGCCACTCTTGGTCGAGGGGTTGTTCGACTCCCGGTTGTTGTGGATCGGTCACGTTCCAACGTCGACCCTGCCACGTGAGGGAGACGAAGAGGCCCTCACGAGTTGCAGCAACGAGTGGTGGGCCTTCCTGCGTGAACCACAATGGGGCAAGGTCAATGACGCGAGCACGAGCACCGCATGCAGCGCCTGCCGCCGTGAACGGGTCACGTCCGGTGAAGACCTGGGCTTGCGCCCGATCACGGTCGGCTTCATCGATTGAAAACCCCGATGACTCCACTGTGGTGAATGCTGCAGCTAGAGCGGCAGAACTTGTATTGCGCAGTACTCGAGGCCGAGCAATTGGTCCGACTACCGCACCGGCGAGAAGGTCGATTCCTTGAAGCGTTTCAGTTTGCGCAAGTTCCTCGGCTACGAACCGCCGCGCGATCGAGTCAAGATCCTGATCCGCATCAATCTCTCGAACCGCATCTAAGGTAAGGCGAGCCATGAGGTCAAGTGCTTGTGACCATCCTTGCGAATCTGCAGGTTCTGGCGCGCGTGAAATCTGACACCGAAGTCCACTTGTTAACCACACACCACGTGTCATAGGGACGGGAGCATCCAGCACTCCCGCTTGGGCATCACGCCACCCACACAATGCGGCATAGCCGGATGTCACCTTGAGCCAACCCAGAACTGAATGATCCGATGGGGGAACAGGTGTGGCGACTGGCATGACAGCTTCACCGGGTGCCAAACGAAGCGATCCGACGGCCTCCGGTGCAACTACTTTGGTGGCCCAACGTCCATTGAGCGCAGCCTGACTCAGTGCATAGATCCAGGGATCAAATTGGTGGATGGAAGAGTGCTGATTGGTATCCGTTGGTGCGCCATGTTGTACCACCTGCGAATTGCTTAAATGTTCATTAAGCATTTCCGCGATCGTTGACTCCCGGAGAGTGGTTCCCTGTTGCGCGGTGACGAGCAGACGAGTCTGGGAATCAGTTATTGCGCAGCCGGTCATAATCGCGCCACTTTGCAAAGTGGTGATGGGAAGTCGGCGTCCGTTGGCCAGTTCGGCAAACACGAGTAACTCACCTGTGAGTACCTCAAAAGTGTTTCCAGCGGCGGGATACATGACTGTGGCACCGGTGAACTCTCTGATTTCTGTGGGGGACGTCATCCGGCATTCACCAACCGGCAGTAGGCCCCTTGCTCGGCCATCAGAGATTCATGGGTTCCGCGCTCGACAACCACTCCTTGCTCGAGCACCACAATTTCGTCGCTGTCGCGAATAGTGGATAGTCGATGCGCAATCACCAGACACGTGATGCCGCGGCGCCGAATAGCTTGATCAATGAGTGCCTCGGTAGGTGGATCGAGTGCACTCGTTGCTTCATCGAGGACAAGGATTCTTGGATTGCGTGCCAATGCGCGCGCAATTTCCAGCCGTTGGCGTTGGCCACCGGACAGATCCGATCCGCCCTCAGACAGCACTGCTTCCAACCCGCCCGGTCTTGTGGCGACATCGCGTGCCAACTGGGCGTCCTCGAGTGCCTTGTGCACATCGGTGTCACGAATACTTGGATCCCAGAGAGTGACGTTGTCTCTTATTGAGCCTGCGAAAATCGTGACATCTTGGTCAACGAGGGCGATTCCGTCGGTCAGTACTACGGAAGCATGTTTTCGTCGAGGGAGTCCGTCAAGCAAGATCTCGCCGTCCCATGGTTGATACAAGCCGGTGACCAATCGAGAGATGGTCGACTTTCCGCAGCCGGATGGCCCCACCAGAGCAACGCGTCCACCCGGCGGAAGGTACAGATCTAGATCGGTGAGAATCGGCGGCGCGAGACGGCTGTAGCCAAATGTGACGTTGACTGCTCGTAATTCACCGGTCAGAGCACCCGGTGCGCCTTCACCTTCCTCCAGCTCCCGTGCACTGTCACCCACAGACCGCTCATTGTCATCAAGGGGTGCACGCAAAATGTCATCGATTTGATCAAGTGTTGGCCGCAGAATTTGAGCCTGACCCATGAGCCCGGACAGTTGAGCGAGGGGGCCAATCATGACACCGGCGATTGCTAACACAGCAAGGAGTGATCCTGGTTCGATCCGGCCATTAACAATCTGCAATAGGGCTACTCCGGCAATAGCGATAGTGGCAAAGCCGGTGAGAAATGTTGGGATGGCGTTGACAATCAGCATTCGTAATGCAACGCGCTGCTCGGATTCGACCTGCTTGTTGATAGCAGCAACGCCTCGCGCAATGATCGCATCTTCTGCGCCGGATGCCTTAACGGATTCAATCTGTGACAACGCCGATGCCATCGTGGAACCGGCCTCGATCGTGTCCACGAGAACTTTCGCAGCTTCGTCTTTAGCCTTGAGTAGGGAAAAATGCAGTGCAATACCTGTGAGAACGGCAATGACAATGGCGGTTAGACCAACCAGTGGATCAATGATCACTAATGCAATCCCCGCGACGATCCCTGTT